>CALUJK010000048.1 GCA_944320945.1 uncultured Bacteroides sp.
GGATATCCACCTCCACATCAGGATAGAAAAGGGATTCACGACGGATTTCCTTATTCATCTGTGTACGCCACTCGTCGTCACTGCATTGCGATACGGCTATCAGGAAGCGAGTCTGTTTGTGTTCGCATGCTGTCAGCAGCAGGCACAGCACATACAAGGCAAAAAGGTAGAAAGTATTGTGTTTCATGGCCTTTCTTTTGGAATTAGAGAAGGCAAATATACGAAATATAATGTAGAAGAGCGATACGGTTCGAAAAAACATTCCCCCGCATTATAGGACACTTACATTCTATTGATTCCGTACAAGTACGGTTCGTGAGCCATGCAGGTGTCCCACAAACGGGGGATAAGTGGTGTCAGGGGTCAGGCCAGACGGCCGGTCAGTGATTCGGGTAGTACGGGCATGGCACCTTGTTGCGTGCAGACATAGGCCGATGTATCGACAGCCAGACGATGCGCTTCGGTCACGGGAAGTCCCTTGAGTATGGCAGACACGAAAGCGGCGGTGAACGAGTCGCCTGCGCCTACAGTGTCAGCTACCTCTACCGTTGGTGTTTCGACGAACGAGACGTGACCGGGAGTGAAGACATAACTGCCGTTTACGCCGCAGGTCAGAATCAGCATCTTCAGGTTGTATTTGGCCAGCAGAATCCAGCATTTATCTTGCAGGTCGATGCCGGGATAGCCGAACATGCGGCTCACGATGACCAGTTCCTCGTCGTTGATTTTTAGAATGTTGCAGCGGCGAAACGAATCACACAGAATTTCTTTCGTGTAAAAGCCCTGTCGCAAGTTGATGTCGAAGATGCGGAGCGTATCGGCATTGTCGGACATGGTGTCAAGGAAGCGGTGAATGGTCTGGCGCGACACGATGCTGCGTTGCGCCAGCGAGCCGAAGCAGACGGCACGCGTTTGACCGGCCAGCTCTTCGAGAGTCTGTGTGTAAGGGATGTTGTCCCAAGCCACGCCTTCTTTGATGTCATAGCAAGGCACACCTTCGGCGTCCAGTTCTACCTGAACGGTTCCTGTCGGGTAAGGCACAGTTTCGATGAGTCCGTCCAACTGTTTTTGGCGGAAGTTCCCCAGAATCTCCGTGCCCAGTTTGTCCTGTCCTACAGCACTCACTACGCGGCTTTCCAGCCCAAACTGCGATACGTGATAGGCAAAGTTGGCGGGCGCTCCGCCTAGTTTTTTTCCTTCGGGCAGCACATCCCACAGTGCTTCGCCCATTCCGACTACGATTGGTTGATTATTCATGGATATTGTTTTATGGTTGTTTTTTCATTTTTAGCGTATAACCTATCAGATAAAGTACACCGACTGTCATCACGGCCACGGCACCACTCTGTCCCACAGCATCGCTGGCCACACCCATCAGCAGCGGGAATACCGTGCCACCGAAAAGGCCCATAATCATTAGACCCGAAACCTCGTTCTTCTTTTCGGGCATAGCCGTCAGTGCCTGCGCAAAGATGATGGGGAATACGTTCGAGTTACCAAAACCGATTAAGGCAATGCAGGCATAGATGATGTAATGCGCATCGGATACCAGCAGTCCCACCATCGCCACCAGCATGCAAGTTACGCTGACGCCCAAAAAGCGGCGTGCCGACAGGTGTTGCAGGATGAACGTACCCAGCAGACAGCCTGCCGTACGGAAGATAAAGTAAAGGCTCGTGGCAAATCCAGCCTCTTCGAGTGCCAGGCCCACACGTTCCATCAGCAGTTTGGGAGCCGTGGTGTTGGTACCTACATCTATACCTACGTGGCAGACAATGCCTAAGAAACACAGCAGGATAAATGGACGGCTCAGCAGGCGCAGGCAGTCGGCAAAACCTGATGCCTGATCTGGCTTTTCTTCCTCGATGGGCGTAGATGACAGCCACAGGATGGCGATGACGGCCACTACCATGTAAACGGGGAACAGTACACGCCAGCCCAGCCCGAAGGTAGGCATGGCCTGCGTGGCGCCCCACATAGCGATGTAAGGAGCTAGGAACGAAGCGATGGCCTTGACAAACTGTCCGAAAGTAAGCGAACTGGCCAGGCGGTTGTCCGTGATGATGTTACTTAGCAGCGGGTTAAGCGAAGTCTGCATCAATGCGTTGCCGATGCCCAGCAGCGAGAAGGAACAGAGCATTAGCCCGTAGCCGTCGCCAAAGAGCGGCAGCAGCAGCGACACGGCGGTGACCACCAGGCTGAGCAGTACGGTGCGCTTCCGTCCGATGCGGTTCATCAGCATCCCCGTAGGTACGGAGAAGATGAGAAACCAGAAGAATACAAGCGACGGAAAGACATTAGCCTGTGAGTCTGTCAGCCTCAGGTCTGCTTTCACATAATTGGAAGCGATACCCACCAAGTCAACAAAGCCCATGGCGAAAAAGCAAAGCATGACGGGTATCAGCCTTCCGTATTTCATTTGTTGTTGTGCAGTCATTGTTCTTTTGGAGTTGATCTTGTTGTAAGTATGTTTTTTATTTTACCTCCGTCAGTTCCACTACTCGGCTTTGCATCGGGCTGAAACTGAATATGTTGAGTCCAACTTTCATCAGATAGTCACCCGAAAGCACCTTGCCATTGGCTGCCAGTGTAGACTGGGTACCGGGCATCAGGTTGATTTCCTCCACTTTGTAACGTTTTGCCGGATCAAGACCTTGTAAGCGGACAGGTAGCAGTTTTTCCTGATAGCGTGGATGGATATCGTAGGCAAAGAGTACAGCTTTGCGACTGTCCGTGCTCACGTAGTTCACCGCCATGTGGTTGCTTTCGTAGGGAGATACCAGACGATACTGGCTACCGTCTAGAATGACGGGCTGTAAGCGTTTCCAGTTGGCCACGGCCGTTTGACAATAGAGTAGTTCGTTGTTGTTCAGTTCCTTCAGCCCCAAGTCGAAGCCTAGTTTACACATGGAAGCCACATCGGTACGGAATTTCACTGAAGCTGCCTTGTTCCAGCTCGTCACATGAGCACACATGGCCTTAGCCGGGAAGAACTGCGAGAATCCCCATTGAATATAGATGCGTTCTACAGGATCGGTGTTGTCGCTGCACCAGAATTCGGTGAAGTACTTCAACGCCTCGTAGTCACAACGTGCACCGCCGCCCGAGCAGAGCATCATGGGTACATCGGGATAGTTCTCTTTCACCCGTTTCATCACGTTATAAACGCCGCGTACATGGTCAATGTACAGTTGTCCCTGTTCAGCCTTGAGATAAGGTGAATAGATGTTAGTGATGGGGCTGTTGCAGTCCCATTTGAAATAGGCGATGTCGGGATTTTCTTTCAGCAACTTGTCCACAATGCCGTAAACGTAGTCCTGTACGGTCGGATTACTTAGGTCGAGTACCAACTGGTTACGATAGTAATACGTATCACGATTAGGGTAGTGGATGGCCCAGTCGGGATGCTTTTCGAAGAGTTCACTCTTGGGGTTCACCATTTCCGGCTCTATCCACAATCCAAACTTCACACCCGCTTCCTTGGCTGCGTCAGTCAGGGCACGGATGCCGCCGGGCAGCTTGTCGTGCGTCACTTCCCAGTCGCCCAGTCCTGCACGGTCATTTTTGCGTGGATACTTGTTGCCGAACCATCCATCGTCCAGCAGGAACATATCCACCCCCAGGTCTTTAGCTTCTTTCATCAGTTCGGCCAAAATCTCCTGGTTGAAGTCAAAGGCAGTGTTCTCCCAGTTGTTGAGCAGTGTCAGACGGGTACCTTTGCCGTCTTTCAACTGATAGTTACGTGCCCAGGCTTGTAAGTTGCGGCTACCCTGACCGGTACCTTCGGTACTCAGGGTGAAGATGAATTCGGGGGTAGTGAAAACCTCATCGTGTTCCAATTTATAAACTGACGCATAGGGATTGATACCGGGGATGATGCGCAGGTTACCTACATTGTCCACTTCGAACGTGAAGCGGAAGTTGCCAGTCCACGCCAGTGTGCCCATTAGCACCTCGCCCTGTCGTTCGTTGGCGGGTTGGTCTAGCCCCACGATAAAAAAGGGATGCGTGTGCATTGCGGCACGGCTGCCCAGTTTGGTGTCGATTACCTTCTTGCCGAAAAGCAGGGGCTGCGTACTCATCTGCGCTTCCTTGGCCCAGTCGCTGCTGAACTCCGTCAGGTAGTACGCCGGACGGCAGAAGTAGAGCATGGTCGAGGCGTAGGCCGATAGGGTAATGGGTCTCTTCTCCTGATGGCGGATTTCGCTCCACGTCTTGATGACGTTCTCTTTTGGATAAGCCACGTAATGTAGCGTCACTTCGACGGGATATTTGTCGTCGCGCAGCTGGATGTCGGTCTGTACGCCTCCCTCCACGGCATGCGAGGAGGAAGAGACGTAGTAGAGCCATGTGGAAGGATTTCCATCGTTGTGGGTAACGGCCAGGGCAGGTTCGAAGAAGTCCTCGTTACCCGATCCGCTGTATACCTCCCACCCGCGGCGGCTGACACTGCCGTCCGAGGCAGGGTGTATGCTCCAACTCAGTTCTTTTAAGTCGGACTCGTTCAGCAGCCGTTCGCCAAAGTAACTTTGGTAGAGTCGGCCGTTATCGCCTACCTGTAACACGAGGTCGGTGCGGTTTGTGGAAATACGTATCTGTTTCATGTCACTGGCATTCAGTGTAGTAGTGGCGAGCAATGTGAGTGCTGCCGTTGAGATGAAGTGTTTCATGGGATATAAGGCTTTTTAGTGTTACAATCCTAATTGGTGTACTTTCAGGTTCTTCACTTCAGCCTCACCTCCCTGGGTGTAGAAACGCAGGGCATTGTAGGGCCGGGTGGGGAACACGAGGTTGGTCATGGCAATGCGGCCACCGTCTACAAAGATTTCAACGGAGCACTTGTCCACAAAGATATCGAGGTGATAAGTCTTGCCTTCGCAGAGCGAGAGCGGTGCCCAGGTGCCCAGAGCAAAGTCGTTGATGTAATTTACGGAAATGGTTTTGCGGTGGTCATCGGTCTCCTTAAAGTGAGGTTCGGATTTCTCGCCGAAAGCTGTCTGTCCGCTTTGGGTGCGGTCCATGACGATACGTCCGGCTTTCATGTCAAGATAGATATCCACCTTTTCGCCTTTGTCGTTCATCAGTTGGAAACCTGTGGTTTGTGCTTTGCCCGGGGTGATGTCCATTTCCAGTTCGCAAGCGCCCTCGGCACCGGTGGCCAGCGGGCTGACCAGATGCTCGTCGGTCAGGGTAAAGTCGTTGACAGGGGTAGTGCCTTTGCGCAGGCATTCAGTCTCTTTCACGGCATTGGCTGCCAGGTAGATTTCACCATCCTTGGTGTAAAGTGAAAGTTCGCGTGGCAGGGCATTTGCGCCGCGATATTGGCGGATGGGGGTGACGTTGGCGTATTGCCAGTTGCTCATCCAGGGAACTGCAATGATGCGTTCGCCGGTGTTCGAGAAGCAGACGGTGGCATAGTGATCCTTGCCGAAATCGAGCCATTTGGTAACGCTCTTGCCGTTGTCGCAATGGAATTTTTTGCCGTCGAAGTCGCCCACAAAGTATTCTGTAGCGCTACCGCCGAAAAGACAACCGGGGTTGATGTTGACAATCATCACCCATTTCATGTTGTTCTTGTTGCCGTCCACGGGCAGTTGTATAAAGTCCGGGCATTCAAACTGGTTGGGTTGTATACCGTAGCCTTCGCCAAACTGGCTCAGGTATTCCCAGTTCTTCATGTTGGTGGACGAGTAGAAACGCATGTTCTTGTCGGCCGAAACAATCATATACCACTTCTGTGCGGGCTCGTACCAGAATACTTTCGGATCGCGGAAGTCTTTCAGTCCGTCGAAGGGAGTCAGGATGGGGTTCTTCTCGTACTTGGCATAGGTGCGGCCGTTGTCAGTGCTGTAGGCCATGCACTGTATCTGTCCATACTTGTCGCTGGCCGAGGTATAGAAAGCAATCATGGCATCCTTGCCGTAGCCGGCGCTGTTGTTCTTGTCGATTACGGAGCTACCCGAGAAGATGTGTCCCAACGTATCGCGGGCGATGGCAGGTTCCAAGTGATCCCAGTGGATGAGGTCACGGCTGACGGAATGTCCCCAGTGCATGTTTCCCCACTTCGAACCGTAGGGGTTGTACTGGAAGTAGAGGTGATATTCGCCGTCTTTATAGATCAGACCGTTGGCGTCGTTCATCCAGCCATAGAGCGGTGTGTGGTGATAGACAGGGCGGTAGTAGTCGGTATTGGTCGTATCGAAAGTATCGGCCAGACGGATGCTGTCCCAGCAGATGGCGTCGGTTGCCACACGTCCGATGGTGACGGTGGCCTCCTTGGCTCCCTGCGGCAGGGCGAAAGGCACGTAATATTCTATACTGTCCACGGCCAGACGCACGTCCATTGCTATGTCGGCAGGACTGCCGGTATCGAGTTTCACCTTGCCTTCGGCACACGATTCCTGAATGGGGAGAATGAGGTATTTCTTGGGGTTACTGATGTGAACGATGGTGAGCGTATCGCCCTGATGTTCGAGGCGGATACCGTTGTTTTGAGGTTGGCAGGCGCTGAGTGTGGCGACCGTTGCCAAAGCCATTGTCAGATGATTGAAATGAAATTTCATAGTTGTAATATCTGTTTTATACGTTTAAAGATACAAATTAAAATGTTATCCGAAAACAACCCGTTTACCTTTTATAGATGAATTAAATTATAGATGAATTAAAGGGGCAACAGGATGAAAGAATGTTTCAGAACTTCAGACTGGCATTGAATTCTACGGTGAAGGGACGGATATAACTGCCTGCCATTACGTGTCCGGCATACTGTTCGGCATCTTCTTTCTCGATAAGTTCGGCACCGGCGATGCTGCCTTTAGCGCCCGTTTGGTTCAAGAAGTTGACTACGGTACAGCCCAAGGCGAATTTTTCGTTCACCTGCCAGTTTAGACCGCCAAAGGTCTCCCAACGTCCATTGAAGTAGTAGGCATCGTTGATGTTGGCATAGGTCTTGCTGAAGTAACGGAAGCTTGTCCAGATTTTCAGGTCTTTGGTAATCATGTAGCTGGGGTCGATTTCGACGATAACCTGCGGAATCTCGGCTACGATGTTGCCGGTAGCGTTGATTTGGCCAACATAGCCGTCAGAGAAGGTGACGGAAGTCTCGTACTTCTTATAGGTCGGCTTCTGGTAGGTGAAAAGGAAGTGGAGGTCGAATCCTTTGAACGGATGGGTTACCACGTCAGTTGTCCAGCCCAGTGTCTTGATGTCATAGGTCAGCGGGGCGGCCATGATTTCGGTCTGGCCGGCGGAAGTTCTGTGTTGCAAGTTCAGTGTAGAGTTGTTGTTGCTCTTTGATATATAGGAGAACAGTGAAGTCAGGCTCAGCCACTCGTTGTTGTAGTAGATACCGACACGTCCCAAGGGAACGGAGATTTTGTCGGTGTTGGGCAGTGTGGCGGGAGCAAAGTTCTCGATTTTCGGGTGCTGGGTGATGTAGGTGAAGTCGCCGGTCAGTCCGAATTGTCCGGTCAGTTTGTAGGTGGCTGCAGCAGTCAAGGCATAGTTCAGCCAGTCGTAGCTTATGGGGGTAGGGGCAATTTTTGTGCCGTCGGCAGCGGTGGCGCCCAGGTAGTAGTCGGCGAAGCGGCCTACGTACTCCCCGTTGGCATTCTTCACGGCAGCGTTCTCGCCGCGCAGTGCCTGGTATTCCAGACGGGCACCGTAGTACAGGTTCAGCCGGTCGGTCACATTCCAGTCGTGGGTGAAGTAGATGGCTATCTTGTTTTCGTGTCCTTTATAATATTCGGATGCGTTCTTGTTGAAGTCGTAGTAGTAACCGTTTCCGGCATAAGTACGGTCAGTGTAGGTGGCATAGTCCGTATTGTAGAGGCGCACGGGGTAGCTGCCGTCGGTGGGGACAGACTGGTCATACATGGTGGTGGCCGATGCGTAGTCGATGTCGTAGTACCACTCGTTCAGTCCCAGGCGCCAGGTGCTGTTGCCGACTTTGCGCGACAGCTCGGTGGTGAACATGAAGGAGTCGATGAATCCGCGGTTCAGGCACGACATACGGCTTTGTACGTAGTCACCTGTATAGGGCTGCATGCTGCCGTCGGCCGCTTCGTACAGGTAGTTGATACCTGCCTCGTTCTGGTCGAGCGACATTGGGGTCTGATAGACACACGAACCGGTGGCGTGGTCATACTTCATGATGGTCTTCCAGTTCAGGCCATTGTCCCAGGTGTAGTTGTTCATCAGGGTAAATTCGTTGCCTTTGTTCTGCACGGCATCGTAGAGGTTGGTCTTGCGGATTTCCCCGGTACGCATGTCGCGATATACCATTTCGTTATCTACCGGCAGATAAGAGGTTGTTCCGAGGGCAAACTTGCCGAACTCTTTTACACTACCGTCGCCCACGTAAATGAAAGGTGCCGACTGGGTGGCATACATGTAAACGGGATGGCTGTTGCTGTAGTGGTAGATGGCAGTCAGTTCGCCGCGGCCTTCGTTGTATTTCTTGGTGAGGGCGAACTTATAAATCTGTGTACGATCCTGGAAAGGAGTCGATTTGATTTTGAATGTTCCCGGGTCGAAGTCCTGATAGATGCTTCCGCTGTAGTACCAGTCACGGGCGATTTCCCCGTTCAGGTTGAGCGAGAACTCCTGCATGCCGAAGTGGTTGCTCTTGTAGTTCAGTGTTCCGTGAAATCCTTTCTGTCCGAGTTGGGTGAAGGAGTTGACAGCGTAACCGATGTTACCGGTCGTGATGGCCGTTTCCGAGATTTTCAGCAACCCCACGTGGCTCAGGCTGGCGTCGGCGCGCCACAGCGAGTTGACGGAATGCGGGTTGGTGGCATAAGTGACGGGGATGCCGTTTTCCAGTACGTTGACGTCGGCCGAGGGGAGTCCGATTTGGATTTCGCGCGGGCCGTTGGCACTGGCGGCGTTCAACATGACGTTGCGGTTACCTTCTTCTTTACTGTTTGAAGAATTTTCGTTTTTAGAGGAAACATTCTGTTCCTGCGCCAGCGCGCTTCCACATGTCAGGGCCAGGAGTACCGCGGCGGTACCTGCCTGTCGGAAAAATTGTTTCATACCTTTTTTCATGGTATTTGAATTTAATTGTTAAACGAAAGTATTTCTGATTTCGAATGTGGAGCAAATGTAGGTGTTGCATATTTCCGGGTATGAAACGGATGTTACGGATGCTGGCAGAAATGTTGCATGAAACATTTGTTGCAACAGATGTAACATGCGTGTTATTCGTCTTGTCCTTTTTGACAGAATGTCAGCCATTGACACTTTGTATTTTCTAATCGCTGAGAATCGTTTATTTCCGGCCGGTGGATGGGTCGGTGCAGAAAATCCGTTAACATTTCGCTTAATGGGCAGAGTATAAACGGAATATCAAAATCTATACAAAAATTCCAGCGGGAAATAAACTCCCGAAAAGAAAAAAACGGACACGCCGGAGCGGGAAATTAACTTCCCTCTCGAACCAAATATGTTTCGAATCTGTTCCGAATATGTTTCCCGGTCGGCGAAAACGCGTCTCTTTCTCTCGGAAAAGAGTGCCGAGAATGTATAAATATACGTTTAAGGCTTTGTTTTATCCACTTTTTCTGCATAAATATACGTTTTTGATGGGGTGTTGAAATCTATTTCGTCTCATTTGAAAAAGTTATCGGTTAGCGGAACGGTGCTTTTGGTGGAGTTTTGACGATGATAGGGAAAAATTGCTTTCTTTTTGTCGCGCAGTGCGCTTGCCGATACCGTGTATTGACGGTTGTTTTTCCAGTCGTTTTCAGAACTACTCTGTAGGGTAGTGGATATGCTGGCTCGAACATCCGTTGAACGCTTACTACGTTGGACAGGTGGGCAATGGATGGTTGGAGTGGAGCACTTGGTAGGTTTCTACGATTAATCTTCGCTTAAACGGGTTACGATTTACAAACATGCCAATCGCACACATTTCTCACGCTTGTTTTTTCAAATAACGCTTTTGTTTGATGCAGAGGTAACACTTTCTTTTCTAAAATAAGTCTCTTACCAAATAAAATCTTGTACCTTTGTGACCAAATGAATTACGCATAACGGACAAATTTAAGACAACGTAAATGAAACTGACAGATATAATCAAAGGCACGGAGTATGACCTCAGCCTATTTTCGGATAATCAAATCTCGGAGTTGGAAAACCGTGTAACAGAACGGACAACGAAAAAAGGGGTTGACTATTACCTTACGTGTTTGGTACGTAAGAAAGAAATAAAACTGACTCCCGAAGAGGTTGTACGCCAATTATATCTATTGGTTCTTACTCAGGATTTAGGCTATCCAAATTCAAGAATAGAACTTGAATTTGAAGTGACATTCGGCAGGGAAAAGAAACGGGCAGATATTGTTGTTTTCGACAAACAGCAAACCACAAGTCCGTATATCATTGTGGAATTGAAAAAGCCGAAACTAAAAGACGGCAAGGAACAACTGAAAAGTTATTGCAATGCAACAGGTGCGCCAATCGGAGTATGGAGCAACGGTCGGCAGATTTCTTATTACCATCGTAAAGACCCGAATTATTTTGAAGATTTGAGTATGCTTCCTCGTGCCGACCAAAAGCTTTCAGATATTCTTTCGGAACGTTGGAAAATAGCCGACCTCATCAAGAAAGACAAATTGGTAACGGAGCGTAAATCGTTGAAAGACCTTATTCTTGAAATGGAAGACGAGGTCTTGGCAAATGCTGGCGTGGATGTGTTTGAGGAAGTTATCAAACTTATCTTCACAAAGCTCTATGATGAAATGGAGAGCGGACGCAAACCCGACCGCAACCTTGAATTCCGCAATTACGGCGATACGGAAACCGAGTTGAAAGAGAAGTTGCAAGCACTTTTCGACCAAGCCAAAGACAAATGGCCAGGAGTGTTTACTGAAGATGCCAAGATATTGCTTACCCCGTCACACCTTTCCGTATGTGTGGCTTCCCTGCAAGATGTCAAGCTGTTCAACTCCAACCTTGATGTAGTCGATGAAGCCTTTGAGTATCTTATCAATAAAAGCAGCAAGGGAGAAAAAGGACAATATTTCACACCCCGCTACGTGATAGACATGTGCGTGAGGATGCTTAACCCAAAGGCGGACGAGAAGATGATAGACACGGCCGCAGGCAGTTGTGGTTTCCCCGTCCACACTATTTTCTATGTATGGCAAAATATATTGGAAGCAAAAGGAATAAAACGCAGCCATTTGTTTACATTAGAGGAAAAGCCTGCCGAGTGTAGTGACTATGTACAGAATAACGTGTTTGCCATTGACTTTGACGAAAAGGCTGTACGTGTGGCAAGAACTCTTAACTTGATAGCAGGTGACGGACAAACAAACGTGATGCACCTGAATACGCTCGACTATGAGCGGTGGAATGAAACGGTAAAGGACGAGAACTGGAGCGACACTTATTCCGAAGGTTGGAAGAAGCTTAAAAAGATGAGAGCCGAAAAGAACAGCAACCGTGACTTCACATTTGACATTGTAATGGCAAATCCTCCGTTTGCAGGGGATGTCAAGGAAAGCCGGATACTTGCCAAATATGATTTAAGCCGTTCCGTTTCATTGGAAAAAATGAAAAATGCGCCACAAGGGGCAACGATTGCCAAAGGGGAACCGACCTTTCCCGAAGCGTTGGCAAATAGCGGCGAAACGGTGTACCAAATGGCAGACGGCACGTTCCGCAAGACAAAACTGAAACAAGCTTCCAACATGAGCCGTGATGTGCTGTTTGTGGAGCGCAATATCGACTTCCTGAAACCGGGCGGACGCATGGCGATAGTTTTGCCGCAAGGACGCTTCAACAACAGCAGCGACAAGGCGTTGCGTGAATACATTGCCGACCGTTGCCGCATACTTGCTGTTGTGGGATTGCATGGCAACGTGTTCAAACCGCACACAGGTACGAAAACAAGTGTCCTATTTGTTCAGAAATGGGATGACGTGCTTTGTCCGAAAGTGGAAGATTACAACATCTTCTTTGCTACCATGCAAGAACCAAGCAAGGATAACAGCGGTGACAAGATTTATCGAAACACGACAGATGAAAATGGAAACAATGTGCCGTTGCTTGACACACACGGACATCTGATTGTGAAGCACGACCTGTTCAACCATGACGGACTGACACAAGACGGCATAGCCGAAGCATTTGCCGAATTTGCGAAGAAAGAGGGCTTGTCTTTTTTCGTGGATGCCCCTTTGACGAAGTGAAATACAAGGCTTTGTTGGAGGGGCTGGAAGTCTGCGAAAAGAAATTATCTGAGGTAAAAATAGACAATCAGACATTTCGGTTTGATAGTGAGTTCTTTAGTATTCAATATTTGGAAATCCTGCGGATGTTAAATGCATTTGCAACAGAAAAATTAGAGGCTGTAACAACATGGATAACGCAAGGCCCTAATCCTAATTTTACTGAAGATGGAACAATCCCTTGTTTAACAGGTCGTAACATAAATCATGGCCGCGTTATCTATGAAAATGCAGATTTTGTATCAGAACAAGAATACAATAGTCTATCTCGCTTTCAATTAGAAAAAGGGGACACTTTAATAACGCTAAAAGGAAAAGGGGCAATAGGGAAAATAGGTTTTGTCACAGAAGAAAGGAATGCCATATTTAGTCGAAATATTGGCATTGTGCGTCCAAATAAAGGGATAAATGCAGCATATTTGAATGCATATATTTTATCCAAATTTGGACAAAAAATGGTATTACGAGGGGAAACAGGAGGAACAGGACAATCTACCTTGACTTGCTCATATCTTAAATCTTTGAATATTCCACGTATAGAGAACGAAGAACTTATTGGAAATCTTGTTTGGCAGTCAGAAAAAGTTTTCCAATCAGCCCAATCAGTTTACTCTTATGGGGCACAGAACGAAGTGTATAACGATGATTGGGTGAAAAGTGGCTTGATTGTTTTGTATTTCAGTTAGTTACACGAAAACGGTGTGAAAGGCTGATTAAAACGAAACGTTTACATAGGCTTACATTGGGTTTAATTTTAGGGTATGTTGAGGCTTCGATAGTTTACGGATTATTATAATGAGCTTACATACGGCTTACGTGGAGGCAGAAATACGGATGGGCAAATTGATCCAGGAGGCTGAATACCGTTTTTTTTATCTCAAAGTCAAAAATGATATATATAAATATATTCCAAATATCTATTATTTGGTATATTTGTAGCTGTAAAACGTAATAATATGGCAAAAGTGATACATGTACACCTTCTGCATAGCATAGAGGGCACAAAACGC
>CALUJK010000049.1 GCA_944320945.1 uncultured Bacteroides sp.
CCAACAGCCTTCCATACCACAAGGCGTTTCTGTTATAGATGCTGTCTCCGGTTAGCGTTACCACATCCGTGCGGTTCAGTCTTGAAGGACGAATATCTCCCCCGTCATCAAGCCCGACGGTAATGAATGCCAAATCGAAGTCCCAAACCGGGCCTGCTTTCAATGTTCCGTCCTCTCCTTTGTGCATATAGCAACTTCTCGAACCGTTTGGTTCGGCATTTTGGGTCAGTTCGTGGACAATCCACCAGTCGATAAACGTATCCATGTCTATAAGGTCTCGGTATAGTGCGTTCCTATCGCTCGATTTTCCATATAAAATATCTTCTACCCGGTTCAAATAACTTTCAATATCTTTTATCTGTTCATCTGTCGGTGCTTGGGGATAGATTACGTTTACCGGGAGATGCCGGTGCGAGGTTTCAAGGCGATTCTTATCATTGGGATAACTGTCTATTTCTATCAGGAATGAGTTTTTGTCACCGTTACTGACCCAACGCTCTTCGACATGTATTGATTCGCAAAGCAGGTAGCAGCCTTGTAACTTTCCATTGACGACCACATCTACCAGCCTACAGTCCGGAGTCCATCCCAATGAAGTCTGCTTGGATATGGCAAATGCCAAGCTGTTCCGCAAAAGGCTATGGTCCATAAAATTCGCCAACAGAATCCATTCTTTTCCGCTTGCCATACCCAACAAGGAAACTTTGTTTTCTAACTTGAATACATAGGGCTTCTTGGGCTTGTTAAATGTCGAGTGGCCCCGTGCCTTAATGGAAACAATTTCCGATTGATATGAGATGTGTCCATCGGGCATCACTATCTGCATCGCCGTATTTTCTTTCCAATAGTCGCGCGATGTAATGGCAGAACTGTCTGCCGTCGTGATGTAGATAACGGGCAGATTGCCTGCAAGCATAGAAATAAGCCCAATAAATACGGCCAGTATTGTAAGGTATATTTTCTTTCTCATTGTTGCTAACAATTATAAATCTTTGACGGTGAAATGCCGAACTCTCTTTTGAATGCAGTGGAGAAATGCGACAGGTTCTTGAACCCTACCTCTAAATACACATCTGCAGGCTTTTTCCCCAGTTTCTCCATCAGGCATTTGGCTTCCTCCAAACGGCGCTTGACAATCCAGCGGCTGGGTGTGTTGTGGAATACCTCTGCAAAGTCTTTCTTGAATGTGGAAAGGCTGCGCCCCGTATAATGGGCAAACTCTTCTATGGTAAGGTCGCACTTGTAGTTTTTGTTCATGAAATCTTCCAAATTGATTTTCCACGGTTCGGAAAAATCAAACAGCACCTGCCCCAAATCTGGTCTCAGTTGTAACAACGTAAAGACTGCTTCCTGTAATTTGGTTTCCATCAGTTCTTTGGAGGGATACTGTTGGGCATCAAAATACTGTTCCAATGAAGAGAACAGTCCGTTTAGAAAAGGGTGTTTTTTCAACATCACATAAGTGGATTTAGCCGTTACCGGATTGCTTACCAAAGGTACAGTGATGTTATGTTCATGCAGTATCCTTTTCAGGAACGGCGTTTTCAGTTGTAAGAACAAACCCTTGAATGGCTCGCCGTTCTTTGACGGCTGCTTGATTTTCTTCACCAAATGATTACGCTTTATAAAAAAGGAATCCCCTTTTTTCAAGTGATATTTTTTGTCGGGTGCAATTAAATCCAACTCCCCGGAACACAGATAAACCAACTTGTGTTCCGACACCATTTCCTCACACCATTTGTCTTTCTCCACTTTGCAGCAAAAGAAAGTATCCATGTAATCATAAACTGTTATACCGGCATCCATTTTGCTAATCAATTTACATTCAGTGCAAAATTAAGCATTTTATTTCCAAAGCACTTTTCTCAAAAGTTCTTATTTGTTTTCTCAAAAGTTTTCGCCTGTATTTTAATATTTATTCATAGTCGTATCAAAAAGTCTTACGAACTACGCTTATCGCTGCCAAATGCTTCGACGAAACTGCCAACCCATTGTTTGAAGCCCGATACCCTTTTATTTTGCCTGCGAAATAAAGAGGTATTCTCCGTAATACGATGGATATGCAGTGGGGCAGCTTGTGGCACTTTATATCCTCATCCTTTATATTCCTGGAATATCCTTGCGCCGGCAATGTAAAGTAAGGGCATGACAGACAAAAGTCTATCGCTTTGTGCTGATGTGGAAGCCCGCGGCATTCCTATTTAAGTCATAATCAGTAAAACCGTCACAATCCTCCGTGAATTTGTTACGCCCTTTTGAGCCGTATTCCGCTATTTTTGCACCCAAAGAAGAAGCGTTATGGACACGGATAATAAAATAAGCAGAAGGGACTTTATCAGGACTTCTGTTAGTGCTGGAGGGGCATTGCTTGCTTCCACGACTATACCGGGACAGGCGATGGAGCTGTTACAAGACCCAAAAAACGATACCAAGTTTGCCAACGATGAGTTATTGAAAGGCGTGTGCGACATCCATCTGCATTGCCGTCCAGATTCGCGGGAGCGGTCGGTAGATGAATACGGCTTTATGGAGGATGCGATGGCGGCTGGTTACTGTGCCGTGATGTTCAAGTCCAACGATTTCAGTTGCCACGACCGGGCGTATATCATCCGTCAGGCATTGCCGGGTGCGGAGTGCTTCGGCAGTTTCTGCATGAACAGAGTGCATGGCGACAGGGTGAATGTGTTTGCGGCGCAAAAAGCGGTCGAGACCAGCGGAAGTCTGTGCCGCTGCATCTGGATGCCTACGTTGGATGCCGCCTACCAATATCAAAGTGAAGGACGAAAGGAGAAAGGCATTCCCGTGCAGGACGATAGCGGACAAGTCTTGCCGGAAGTGGTCAAGGTAATGGAAATATGCGCCGAAGCGGACATCATCTTTGCTACCGGGCATTCTTCGCCGGAAGAGAGCACCACGCTTGTCCGCAAGGCGCACGAAGTCGGCGTGAAGCGTATTGTCGTCACCCATGCCAATTCCTCCATCTGGACAATGACACCCGACCAAATTAGGCAGTGCATTGACCTCGGTGCTTACATGGAGTATTGCTACTTGCCTTGTCTTTGGGGAGAAGGAACGAAAATGTCCCAATACCAACGGCAAAGTATTGAAGATTTCGCTTCGTTCGTCCGCATCGACCCGACACGGAGTTTCATCTCTACGGACTTGGGACAGGCGGTGATGAAACAGATCGGAAGAGCACACGTCTGAACTCCAGTCACGTCC
>CALUJK010000050.1 GCA_944320945.1 uncultured Bacteroides sp.
GGACAGGATAACCTCTTGTACGGTGATGGGAAATTTGCGGTCGATGCTGTTGTATTGCGGCAGATAACCTATGGTCGGCCGGCTGATGCGTGCGGAGAACTCAGTCCGGCAGGAGTGGAAGATGATGTTTCCGGTGGTCGGCTTTAGCAGGCCCAGAATACACTTGATAAGCGTGGTCTTTCCCCCTCCGTTAGGACCGATGATGCCCAGAAAATCATGGTCATACACGGTGAGGTTGACATCGCGCAATACGGTTCGGCCACCGTCGTAGGCAGCACTGAGGTTCTTTATTTCGATGAGGGGACGCATGGATTTGCTGTAATTTGGGTGTTCGGGAAGCAAAACTACATCTTTCCCGCCGTTTATGGATGGGAATTACGGATAATTAACCACTTCGGGATTGGATATTACATGCCGGTCATTGATAATCTTTTGTAGGAGAGGCATATTCTTTGAACTCTCTTATGGCACGTAGGAAAATAAAATAGCAGATGTATCAGGTAGTTTTTTCTTAAAATTTATTTGCGATGTGATAGAACTCTGTAATTTTGTCTGTCACAATCGGTGCAATATTTGTTTTTGCTAATCTTGGAATTGAAAGTTTGATGTACAAAGTCATTGCTAATTGTCGAATTGTCAAGGCCCTAAAATTTTTTTTAATTGAAGATGTACCAAATTTTTATTTATGTACTTTGATTTAATGGAAAATACTATAAAACGGCTATTATTATTGTTAGTATGTTTATCGGTTATCATTGCCGTTGCCGCTCAGAATACTACTCTTACTAATTATTCTGTAAAAGACGGGCTGTCCAATAGTACTGTAAAAGCTATTTGTCAAGATACTCAAGGATATATTTGGATTGGTACTAAAAATGGATTAAATCGATTGGATGGTTATGAAATAAAAAACTATTATCATTTGCCAAGCCAAGGAATCAAGCAGCCCAATGATATCGTAAGCATTAGTCAATTATCAGATGGCCTTTTTTGGATAGGAACTTTTAGTGGAATTGTCCTTTTTGACCCTATACAAGAAAAATTTATTGATTTGCAAGAGCGATATGAAGGAGATTATTTCCCCTCGTCCGTCGTTGTTGGTATTCATGAGGATTCTCAGATGAATGTTTGGGTAGCAACCAAGCAAGGTTTGTATGTGTTCAAGAAGGATAGGAGTTGTTCTTATGTGGAAAATCTGCGTAAGACTTATATTCATATGATGGCTGCGGCAGATTCGAATACCTTGTTATTAGATATTGTTAATCAAGGGCTGGTACTTTACGATATAAGAACGGGGTATTATAAGATTTTGCATAAGAATGATGAACATTTTTCTTTAATGAAAGGCTTTACAGATAGTAAAGGGCGCGTTTGGTTAGGAGAAGAATTAAAGAATCTTTATCGATATTTTCCCGAGGAGGGAGGCATAAAGGCTGTGCCGTACACTGTCGCCTCAGATGTGCCGATAGAAAGTAATTATATTCATGATATGATTGAGTATAACGATTCGACTTTACTTTTTGCGACCGATAGAGGATTAGTGGCCTATGATATACCCCATTCTCGCTTTTATGTAAAAATCAATCAACATTTGTCTGTAAGTGATCGCATGATGACTATTTATAAAGATAGTCAAGGAGCGCTATGGATGGGCACCTTTAGCCGAGGTGCATTTTATTATCATCCTAAATTATTTACTTTTACTTATTATTCTTTGCGGACTTCATCGAAGTCTGCAACGGGCGTTCAAGTGGTAGGGTCATTGGTCGAATCACAAGGAAAGCTATGGATAGGTCATAGTAAAGGACTAATATCTATGGATTTATGTCAAAAGAATCGGATAGAAGAAGTTAATATATTCAGTGCTGATTCTTCCAAATATGATACAGACTTATACTACGTTTATCAAAACTCAAAGGATGAACTTTATCTTTATTTTCTTAATATGGGAGTTTATTCTCTGAATCTGAGAACTAAATCTATAGCTAAAGTAAACATTTCAATAACCGGCGAAAAACAGATTCGGGCAATGGCAAGAGATGCAGATAATCAATTATGGATTGCAGAAGATGATTTGTCTTATTGGGAAGAGAATACGCAAAAGTTAAATCAAAATCTTTCCACTAATTATAATGCTATTACTCGATACATGTTGACCCAAGATATTCTGCGTCATGGAAAGGATATGATGGTTGGAGTACGTACGAACGGTTTGTGGCTGTTTAAGTATCGGCCGGAGATTTCAGAACATTACTTTAAAGGTGAACGTACGATATTTAAAGAATTGAATGATAAAAACATCAGCGTACTTTATGAAGATAGTGCCCAAAATATCTGGATTGGTACGTATGATAATGGGCTGTATAAGTGTAATCTTGAGAAGAAAGAAATATCTCACTATAATACAGATAGTGGGCTTGTACATAATTCTATCTGTGCTATAGTAGAGGACAAAACTAATAAAGATATTTGGGTCTCTGCAATCAATGGGTTGTCACAAATAAAGTCCAATGGCACTATTGTTAATTTTACTTGTGAAAATGGTTTTCCTTTGAATGAAGTTTCGCCCAAGGCGTTGTTGCAGGCAAGTAACGGGCATATTTATGTCGGCGGGAATAATGGTCTGGCGGAACTGGATCCGGTGTCTCTTTTCCATGGGCAGGCAACTGTTCCTACGGTGCGAATCTCTTCGGTAGAATCCTTGAATGCAAAAAATGCACCTAAACATGTGGAATATAACAATCTTAAGAACCATGATAAGATAGAGTTTTTCTATGACAATTCATCGATTCGAATTAAGTATTCGGCATTGGACTTTATCGCTCCTAAAGGTTATAAGTACGCTTATCAATTAAAAGGAATGGACGATGGATGGCATTATATCGAGCATAATGAAGTAATCTATTCCAATCTGCCTGCCGGTAAGTACATTTTCAGCATCAAGGCACGTAATGATGAAGGCATCTGGAGTACTGCCGCAACCGAGCTTACCATCTTGCTCCATCCGGCATGGTGGGCTACTTGGTGGGCAAAGACGATGTATTTCTTGTTTGTGGTAGCCTTTTTGATAGTATTGATACGTTATTTTTATGAAAGGAAAGCGTCGCAGTACAAACAGAGAATCGAGCAGATTGAAAAAGAGAATATTGAAAAGAACTTCCAGATGAGAATCGAACTGTTTACCAATTTCTCTCACGAGTTGCGCACTCCGCTTACACTGATAACCGGTCCTGTAGATGATATTATTAATGATAAACAGTTGCCGCCGCATCTCAGGTTTTCGGTGAAACAGATACAGAAGAATGCGAACCGTCTGCTGTTGCTGGTAAATCAACTGCTGGATTTCCGTAAGTTGGAACACGGTGCCATGCAACTAAATCTCAGCAATGTGAATGTGCCGATGTTCATCTCCGAACAAATAGACAGTTTTTCCGAATGGCTGAAAAAACGAGGACTTACTATTTCTTATTCCAATAATTATTATGGAAACGATTTGTGGGTCGATACGGATTTGATGAGCAAGGTGATGTTCAATTTGTTGTCGAACGCCATCAAACATTCTCCGAGGGATTCACAGATTCAATTGCAGTCGGTGGTAGAGGGGGATAGCGTGGTTTTCTCTGTCAGGGACTACGGGGAAGGTATCTCTCTTAAAGATCAGGCTCGGATATTCGAACCTTTTTTCCAAATAGAAAACGAAAATAAGGGAGGAATGTTTGGCAGTGGCATTGGGTTGAATTTGGTGCAATATGTAGTAAAGTTGCATAAAGGTGAAGTGTGGCTGAAGAGTGCGTCCGGACAAGGAACGACTTTTTTCGTGCGGCTTCAGCTGGGGAAAGCCCATTATAATGATATGAATGTGGCATATACCGACTATGCATCTTCGCACACTTTGAAGATAGAGAAGAACAGTGTACAGCCTGTAGAGACGAATGATTGTCCGGAGATGTTCAAGGAGTCGGATAACCGTTTGCAAATCTTGGTGGTGGAAGATGACGATGATATGCGTCAGTATATCAGCTCCAAACTATTGAAATATTATAAAGTATATGAAGCCTCCGATGGCAAAGAAGCGTTGGAAATTGCCAGAGAACAAATCCCCGATTTAATTATCAGCGACATCATGATGCCGGTAATGGACGGGTTGGAATTATGCCGCATCGTGAAAGATGACATGGCTTTGGCACATATTCCGGTGATTCTGCTGACGGCAAAAAGTTTGGAAGAACAGATAAAAGAAGGTTATCAGGCATTGGCAGATGATTATGTATTGAAGCCATTCAATGTGCAAATCTTGTTGTCGAGGATAGAGGGCCTCATTAAGAACAGGGAAAAGCTGAAAAAACTATTCAGTCAAAGGTTGAGTACTACTGAAGTTCCGATAAAGGAAATCGCGGTTGAAGATGAATTCATGAGAAAACTGGTAGACTTAATTACGGAGAATATCCAAGACTCGGAGTTGTCGATAGAAACATTGTATAGCCAATTGGGGTTGAGCCGTACCCAGTTTTTCCGGAAGATTAAAGCCATTTCGAATCTCTCTCCAAACAAGCTTATACTTAACATCAGGATGAAGATGGCCATCGAAAAATTGCGGATAGGCGGGCTAACCGTGTCCGAAGTCGCCTATGAGGTGGGATATTCCGATCCGGCTTATTTCAGTAAAGTTTTTAAATCTGTGTTCAACCAAACTCCGACAGAATATGTAAAAAGTATGGGGGGAAAACCGTCGTAAGCCTAAAATACAAGACTTTGGTACTATTTTCCTGTTTTTTCAGGAGCTTTTCACCTAAGTTTGCGGCAAAAATTAGGTGAATTATGACTGCTAGACATTATGTTCTTTTATCGTTACTGATATTATCCTGTGTAAGGATAAACTGTACGCCACGGTTGATTGTGTCTCCGGATAATCCTGTCCGGATATCAAGAAAAGATTGCATTAAGCTGTCTATATATAATTGGCCGCGTACTCTTTTAAGCTATCCGGTTTGTTTTTCTATTCCCCTGCAATCTGAATCGGAAATAGATTTGTTCGACGATAAGCTGGAAAAGTCTGTTCCATTTCAACTGTCTGACAAAGTTGTGGTGGATGGAAAAATACAGGCAGCCAATATAAACTTCTTTGCAGAACTTCCGAGCGGTGGAGAATTTGATTACACTATATATGTCCGAAAAAGCGATGCGGTGCGAGAAAATGCGCCGGTTGTCCTTCGGAAAGGAGTAAAAACGTGGCAAATTGGCGATGGGAACTTTGGCGTGGAGATACCCGCCGGAGGGCTTTGCCAAGATGGGAATGTGCCGGCTCCTATTATTTCCATACTTCATAATCAGCAAAAAATAGGGGATAATGCACTCCATACAGGGCTTCGATCGGTCAAAGAGATAAAAACATCGGTCGTAGAATCGGGCGACTTGTTCGTGGAATGTGAAGTCCTTTATCTGTTGGATAAAGATGCCACTTATTGTGCCAAGGTAAAGATAGTACAAGGTTATCCCTTTGTTATTTTGGATGAACAAATGGAAAATCTCTCCAAGCAAGATGATGTATTTGTGGACATGAAATGGACAAACTTCCATCCGACCCGTCGTTATGGCAATTGGGATAGACAAAAAGAGGTTTCAGTGGATGGAGGGCTTCCCATCGACAAACCCATATATACGAACTGGAGTCAAGAAGACCCTCATTGGACAGGAATGGGCTGGATAGAACATCCTGACGAACAGATGTTATATCGTCTTTTACCTTTCGGAGGAAACTCTACACGCGAGCAGGTGCCTGCCATCTCATTTTGGGAAACTCAAGACAATGCAAAGGAATTAGGCGTATTTGTCTACGACCATAACCGTTGGAATGACCGGGAGTACGGGATTTGGCAACCGACGCCGGACTTGTCCGTATATTTTCGCTATGACAATCAAGTCTTATATTTTAAATATCCTCTCAGCAGTGGAAGCCGCTCTACGGCGATTACTCTGTACACTGTCGGAGAAAAGCAAAATATGGTGGATGAATTTAATGAATGTATCGATAAGATTGCGATGGAAGGAGGTGCAGACCGTTCTGATGAGATGGGCTTCCGCTATGCTATGTTATTGCATCGCCAATATGCTTTGCTGAATCTGGATAAGGTGAAAGACTGGATTCTGGAATATCCTTCAGACGCTAAGCATCCGGCCTCTCCTTTTGCCGGGAAAAAAGCCTCGCCCACTGCTGATGAGTTTTATCGGCAAATCGTGACTTCGCCGATGGCTTATTATATGACAGGTTTGAATGGATTCCCTGGTATCCATTCCATTTCCCATCGGCCGCTTTTCAGTAGTTGGGTAGAAGATTATCTGATGCTTCATGGACAGTTGACAGCCGAACAGAAGAAAACCGTAGACGGTCTGTTGCTGATGGCGGCTTATGTAAATACATTGGAAGCTATGAATGCCATCCGGACATCGTTGGCAGGAACCGCTAATATGGCAGCAGACGGCTGGTCCGTACCGGGACAAATAGCTTTTCTTTATCCGGAACATTCCATGGCAAAAGAGTGGAGCGATTTCTTTGAAAAGAATCTGGAAATATATGGAATCTTTTATACACGTCCGGATGTAAATGCGTTTGAATCGAAGGGAGGCCGTTGGGTAGAAAGCTTGGGCATTTATAATTGGGCCTTTTTAAGACCCACTTCTGCCACTAACATTGCTTTGCAGGAACGGGACGGGAAAAACCGTTTTGCGGGGAAATGGATGGCGCAACGGGGAAAGTGGATGTTGGATATGATGACCGCTCCGGTTTTATGTGGACAAGAAGACAGCGGACATTTGGAAAGATGTTATCCACCGCATGGTGCCCATGGAGGAGGACGAATTGTTCCCCGATATTGTTCGGTTTATCAGTTGGCAGACTGGATGCAAAACTATGACCCCATGCTGGCCGAGAATCTGTATTGGACTGGGAAAATGGGCCCCGGCATAGAATCCAAGAATACCCAGACGGATTGGAATTATGTCCATCAAAAACGGTATCCGGTTCTTAATAAGGGTACTAATCCTTATTTGAAGAGTACTAAGTACACGGGACATGGCATTGTATTGCGTGCCGGTGTAAATACAGAAGAGGAACTATCCATTCATTTGAACCAGATAGATAAAGGACCGAACTATCGTTGGGGGTACCAAGGACAAGGGAATTGTGGCGGTATTTATTTTTATGCAAAAGGGAAAATCTATACAGGACACGAGAATGAAGCCGCAGGCGATCATCCTCAGAACAATCTGGACGGCGTGACCAACTTTGGAGTCATGAAGAATGGTGCATTTTGTAATATAGGTATGAACGAACTGGTCGCTCCACTCTATGACTTAGGGATTGTGCAATTAGCCGAACTGCGTTCCGCCGAAGGTAGGGATAGCTTTGCTTGGCCAGAATATCTGTCACGCAGCATTATGCTGGTAGGAACGGATTATTTCTTACTATATGACCAGACCGGAACCAATTGGAGGGCTGCCGCACGTTTTTCGTGGTTTGTACAAAAGCAGGACGAATTTCCTTTAATTGTCTTTTTCGGAAAAAAGGCACGTCCGGACCATTGGAGCAAAGGGGAAACAAATCATTCGAAAGGTTTTTATCGGGATGCGTATGGCTCGTTATTGACCTTGGTTTCTCACAAGAAGGATGAGATAAACGTATTATCCGGGAGGAAAACGGCTCCGGCTTTACTGAAGAACGGTAGTATCTATGAGTTTATTCCTACGGAAAAGGACCCGGAAAACGGCGTTTTGCATATTAAGGCTCCACGTAGCATGGATGTGGTGTTCAGAGACGGAACGGGAATCACGCATTCGGCAGATGGCGAATCCTTTATTGGAGAAGCAGGGGTTATCAGACGAATGGATGATGAAACATTGCAATTGGCTTTGATGAAAGGCACCCTTCTCTCTGCCGACGGTTTCTCTATCGAACTGTCAAAAAATGGAGCGGCTGTAGCCATGACATTCGTCGACAACCATACCGCCAAAGGACGTTATAAAAGCGACGGTGAGACCAGCCTGACGTTAAAAGGCTTGAGTGGAGGTAAATTGTATATTGATGGAATGGTACAAAATGGAATCACCCACCTTCTTTTGCCTGAAGGCGAACACAATATAGAATATGCACGCGAAGCAACTCCGATGCCTGCGCGGATAGTGGATGCGGAATATGCTCCCGACGGTACGCTTGTATATCTGGATAAACCCGCATCGGCTGCCAAAGTAAGAATAGAAATCTCAAGAGACGATGCCCGGACGTGGGAAGAAGTGGGTACGACCTCCTGTTCGACATTCAAGTTGGAGCCGCAACCTGTAGGGAAGATACACATACGGGCAGTCTCTGTGAACAAAAAACGTGTGGCGGACTTTGCGCCGGAATATCCGGTATATACGACAAACGAGGTGCCTCATTATCCGGAAGGCTTGCATCTCCAACTGGACAACAATAAAGTTGATTTGTCATGGGGATGTGTGTTAGGAACCCAAAAATATCGTGTTTACCGGAGAAAAGTTGGGGAGGAAAGCTTCTCACTCATTTTCGAAGGGAAAGCCAACCGATATAGTGACACGGATGTCTCGGGTGTAATAAAAGCTTGTATGCTTCCGGGCAGTCAGGACAATGCCCTTCTTGACGAAAGTTTGTTTACCGTTTATGAATATACAGTGACCGCCGTCAACGGATTTGGTGAGAGCATGAAGGCTCCGATAGCCAATACTCACCCCGCGTCTTGGGCAAACTGGTATCCTGATACGGAGCTGAAATACAAACGTACTTCTGCATTTTGGATGGAGCCGTATGTTCCATCGTTTATGGTACCTGAGAAATATTATCCGAACTAACATTATAAAAAATAATTTGATATGAAAAACAAACTATTAATAGCTGCATGGACAATCTCTGTGCTCATGTCTTGTAGTCCTGATACGGACGTGTATTTTGACAATCTCCCGAAAGAATCCGATCCGGTTGAAATAGGGAACAGAATTACGAATCGTTTTTTAGAACAGGGACATTCTCAATACGGTAGTCCATTGCGAGTAAATGAGCCAAGGACGCAAATCACCTATCCTGATGTGTGTGTATGGTTGGGAGGACTTTGGTTTGCCAAAGAGACAAAGAATAAAGAGTTGACAAAACGGTTACAAGCTCGTTTCGAACCTCTTTTTACGACAGAAGCCTACTTGCAGCCACGACCTAATCATGTGGACAATAATGTGTTTGGAGCTATTCCGCTGGAACTCTATCTACAGACAGGAGAAGAACGTTATAGAACTTTGGGCATGATGTATGCTGATTCTCAATGGGAACTACCGAAAGATTGGAAGTTGCAAGAAGGGATAACCCGCAAAAGCAGTATGTATGGAGATGTAACTGACGCGGATATTTGTCAACCTGAACAAAAGATGTGGGCTGATAAAGGATATTCTTGGCAAACCCGCTTTTGGTTAGATGATATGTATATGATATCTACTATCCAAGCACAAGCATACCGTGTGACAGGTGACAGAAAATACATAGACCGGGCAGCCCGCGAGATGGTACTCTACTTGGATTCGCTTCAACAACCTTCCGGGCTATTTTATCATGCACCGACGGCCCGGTTTTGTTGGGGGCGTGCCAATGGCTGGATGGCAGTCGGTATGACCGAACTGTTGCGGATACTCCCGGAAGATAATCCGGACAGAGATGCAATCATGAAGAGTTACTTGAAGATGATGGAAAAATTGAAAGAAATCCAGGATGAAAACGGTATGTGGAGACAAGTGATAGATGATATTTCCATGTGGGAGGAAACATCCGGTTCCGCAATGTTCGCTTACGCAATGATTACAGGGGTCAAAAAAGGCTGGTTGCCTGCATCAGAATATGGATCGGTTGCCCGTAATGCATGGATAGCTTTAACCCATTTTGTGAATGAAGAAGGAGACGTGGAAGCAGTTTGCGAGGGAACCAAGTTGGGGGACAATAGTGAACATTATAGGAATCGCAAAGCTTTGACTGGTGATCTTCATGGTCAGGCACCCGTATTATGGTGTGCTTATGCATTGTTAGTTCCATAAAAACGTATCATTGGATATCATTCCATTCGATTGGTGGGTATTTTATAATAAAGAATGGTGTCGGGTACTTTTTTCATGTGTTTTGAAACTATTTTCCTCATTCTTCTATAATTACTTAGCTTCCTTTGCATAGGAAAAGTGAAATAATATATCTAATTTAAATTTAATTTATGGAAAACAAAAATTACAGAGTTGGAAGTAGAAGTCGATATTGTTTGGCTTTATTCCTATTGTTTTTTAGTAGTATTTGTTGGTCTCAAGTAAAAGTTTCGGGTACGGTCACTGATGCCATAGGTGAGCCTATCATTGGCGCAAATATCGTAGAAAAAGGTGTCCCAAGTAATGGAACAATCAGCGATCTTAAGGGGAATTTTGTGCTGAATGTGGCGTCAGGAAAGTCTTCTTTGATGATTTCGTTTATTGGCTATCAAGAAAAGACTGTTTCATTGAATGGTCAGAAAAACATTAAAGTGGTGTTAGAGGAGGATTTTCAAACATTGGATGAAGTAGTCGTTGTCGGTTATGGTTCCGTCAAAAAAAGCAATCTGACGACTTCTGTGTCTAAAATAAATGCTGATGCCATAGAGGGACGTCCTGTAACGAATTTAAGTGATGCATTGTCCGGACAATTGGCAGGCGTGCAGACACAGACTAGTAGTGGATTGCCGGGTGAAGAGATGCAGATCACGATACGTGGTACGAGCTCGATT
This sequence comes from uncultured Bacteroides sp., assembly GCA_944320945.1. Taxonomy (GTDB): domain Bacteria; phylum Bacteroidota; class Bacteroidia; order Bacteroidales; family Bacteroidaceae; genus Bacteroides. The sequence goes on from CALUJK010000050.1 coordinate 10,791, forward strand.
AACGATTCGTCTAGTCCGTTAATTGTAGTAGATGGAGTAATTACCGACGACATGAGTAGTGTCAATCCCTCTGATGTAGCGTCTATTCAAGTGTTGAAAGATGCGGCAGCGACTTCCATTTATGGTGCCCGTGGTTCGGCCGGCGTAATCTTGATTGAAACGAAGGAGGCGGAAAAGGGGACCCCTACTGTAAAATGGGAATCTTACGTTGGTTTTCAAAACGGTACAGGTTTGCCAGAAATGATGACTGCAAAGGAATGGTTGGCGTATAATGTCTGGTTGAAAAATGCAATGTGGTTGCAAAAGGACGATAATAATTCGCTGGAAACGCCTAATATGTCGCGTCCGAGCGGTGACCGTGTAAATACGGCTTGGTTGGCCAATCCAAATGCAGAAGTCGGCGATTATACTTTACGTGATGACTTGCCGAATACGAATTGGATAGATGAAATTCTGCGGACGGCTTTTACGCATAATCACCAAGTTTCTATTTCAAGCAAAGGAGACAAGTATTCTATTTATGCATCTGCCGGTTATTTAAACCAAGAAGGTGTAGTGAAATTCACCGGATATGAACGTTTTAATTTCCGCATTAATGGTACGGTAAAACTGAATAAATATATTACGGCCGGTGTGAAATTCGCCCCTACTGTTTCTTCTCAAGATAGAGGGGAGTCCGAAGGTAAGGATAAAGCCATCATGAGTGCATTGCAAACCATTCCTATCATTGGTATGGACGAAGGTACACGTACGTTAGGGTTCAGTCAATTTCGGAAGGACGATGTGAATCCTTATGAACGTTTGAGGCAAGTTACAGACAGCCGGGATATTAAGAATTTCGATGTTGCTTCATGGGTAGATGCGCAAATCATCAAGGGAATGACTTTTAAGACGATGTTTAGCTATATGGCGAACAATAGAGTAGACGAATATTTCTTGCCGTTAGACGTACAGAAACAATCGGTGAACAGCGCAACTGCTACTTCTACCATTATTAATAATAGCCGCATTAGCTGGCAAAATACGTTGAGTTATGATCTTACATTGAAGAAAGAGCATCAGATAAATATCCTTTTGGGACAAAGCATTGAAAGCCGCAATATCTTTACTGCTAAATTGGGTGCAAGTAATTTCCCGCTGGACAATGTACCAACCTTGAATCAAGGTTCCACTCCGACGCAAGCAAGCACGGAAAAGAATATAGTACGAACTTCTTCTGTATTCGGACGTCTTAGCTATAATTATAAAGACCGCTATTTGTTTACGGCTTCAGTACGTCGGGATGGCTCTTCCCGTTTCGGTAAGTCCAACCGTTGGGGAACATTTCCCTCAGCATCTGCCGGCTGGAAAATTAGTGGTGAAGAGTTCATGAAGAAAGTCAAAGCGATAAACTTACTTAAGCTGCGTGTATCTTGGGGTATGTCTGGTAACGATCGTATTGGTTATAGCGACTATTTGTCAACTTTCAATGCGGGGAATACGGCGTATGGGAATGGAACAGTAACTGCTATATATCCGTCGAATTATGCCAATTCGGAGTTAAAATGGGAAACGACCAAGGCATTGGATTTTGGTCTTGACTTGTCTCTGTTTAAAAATCGGGTACAATTAAACGTTGATTATTATATCAATCGGACTGACGATTTGCTTTATAGCTTGCGAATACCTGCCACTTCAGGATTTAATACGACGAGAACAAACCTCGCTTCTATTGAGAATAGGGGATGGGAGGTCGATTTGACAACGACTAATATCAATACCAAAGCGTTTAAATGGTCTTCCACATTGAATTTATCAAACAATAAGAATGAAGTGATTGACTTGGGCGGAAACGACAATATAATCACAGAGGCTTGGAATGCTGCCTTTATCACAAAAGTCGGGGGGCCGATATCCCAGTTTTATACCTATCGCACGGATGGCCTGTTGACTGAAGATGATTTTGAGAAAGATGCGAATGGTAAATACATTGCAAACAAGCCGCTTGTACCTACTGTGAAGGGAAAGACCCAACGACCGGGAAACGTGAAGTATGTTGATCAAGATGGGAACGGAATCATCGATGCTAACGACCGTGTTCCTTATGGTTCCAACGACCCTGATTTGTCTTTCGGCTTTACAAACCGGTTTACATTCAAAAACTTTGAGTTGAGCATATTCTTGCGTGGACAAATAGGAGGAAATGTTCTTTGGATTGGTTCGCGTAATCTTGATACAGGTGGAAAATACGGTGCAAATAATACGTTGAAGCGGTGGCTACATTGCTATAAGCCGGAATATGCCAATGGTGATCCCATTCCACATGAACTTGGCATCGATATGTCTTGGGACGGGAAGACTCCATTGCCGTATGGACTGGGGGATAACTCAGAGCAAGATGGACAATTGCATCGTACCGATTTGGAAATTTATGATGCTACATTCTTGCGTATCCAAAATGTGAGTCTTGCTTATAATTTCCCGAAGAGGTGGACGAATGTCTTGGGCATTAAAGCTGCCAAAATTTATGGAACGGTTGAGAATTTGTACACGTTTACAGAGTACTTTGGAAATCCGGACACTAATAGTTATAGTACGAACCCGATGACGAAGGGCGCAGATTACAATACATATCCACTGTCAAGAAAATATATATTTGGTATCAATGTAACTTTTTAACCGCAATATTTATGAAAACAATAGCAAAATTGATGATAGTAGGTTGTTGCTTATATAGTTTGTCGGCTTGCGACAATTATTTGGATGTCACACAGCCTTCTATTTATACAGAAGAAAGTCTATATAAGAATGCAGCGGATTGCGAAGCTGCCATAGCCGGTGTGTATGCTCAGTTGCAAGTTGTTTATAATCGCAATTATCAACAGAACATTATATTCCGCGAGGATTGCATTAAAAACATGAACAATAATGTCACTCGCTTTACGGATACTTCTACGGAGAAATCTTGGGAGAATGCCTACAAGGCTTTGTGGACATTGATCACCCGCAGTAATCAAGTCCTTGAAAATATCGATAAGGCAACTTTTGGCGACGAAACGCAACGCGAAAATATCAAAGGAGAAGCGTATGCCATGCGTGGGCTTGCTTATTTGCAGATGGCTTGGTGCTGGGGTGGTGTTCCACTTATTACGACTGAATTGCCATTGAGCAAGTTGCGGACGATTAAGCGTTCTACGCAGGAAGAAACCTATCAACAGGCCATTGATGATTTTGAGGAAGCTTATACAAGGCTTCCGGAACAATGGACAGGGACAAATGTCGGCAGAGTAACCAAATATGCGATGGCCGGAATGCTGGGACGTACGTATATGTATCTGCATAATTACTCGGAAGCTGCAAAATGGCTGAAACTGGTTGTCGACCAAGAGCCAACTTTATATAAAATGGCAGATAAGTATGAAGATTGTTTTGACGATGCTTTCGATAATACTTCCGAACGTGTGTGGGAAGTGCAATATATCGCCGGGACTTCTGCCAATGCATTGGGAGTAAGCCAGGAGCTATACAGCATGTTATTGCCATCTACTATTGATCTGACAAAAGATGCTCCTTTCCTATATGATGTGAGTTTTCAAGGTCCTTCCGGTACAGCTCAAGTGTCCGAATCGCTTTGGGGAGAAGGAGTGTATGAAGAAGGAGATCTCAGGCGCGATGCGACCATGGTCAACAACCTCTATTTTGATAAGGATTATCCATCCGAAGATATATATGTGGCACGTAAGTTCTTGAAGGCCACCGGTACAAAGCCGACTGCATACGATGAATGGGGAAACAATATCTCTATCTTGCGTTATACTGATGTGAAGATGATGTATGCGGAAGCATTGAATGAATTGGATTACGGAGGGAATATTAACACTATTCTTGCCATCTTGAATGAAGTGCGTCGGCGGGCGGGATTAGCTGATATTGATGTGACCCGTTTGAATAGTAAAGAAGCTGTGTTTGAGTATATCGTACACGAACGTTTCATTGAATTTTGCTTTGAAGGGCTTCGATGGCCCGACCTCATCAGATGGGGATTGGCGGAAGAGGCTATGGAAAAGCACTTTTCTTTGAAAAACGAGGGCTTTAATACGGCAACGCAGACTCCTTTATACCAGATGGACCAGCGCAATCTCTTGGCTCCCATACCACAATCTGAAATAGATATTTACGGAAACGAAGCGGTGATGTGGCAAAATGATGGATATTGATTGGCGAACTGACGTGAACCCGGCAAAAGGGGTATGCTCAATGACGCTCTCCTTGCCGGGTCACAATTTGTAAAGCAAGTATATCATGAAGAAATATATTCTCCTTTTATGCATTTGGATGATATCTTCTTGTTGGGCAAGTGCAGCCCAGCTTCTGAACTTTTCAGTTAGTGACACTCCTTTGTCGATTGCGGTAAAGGGCTTTGATAATCAGACACAATCGTATAGCAAAAAGAGAGTGGAGCGCGAACTCCGGAAACACAATGTGCGTTGGGTTTCTCACTTAATGGCCGCAGCGATTACGTTCTATCAGGCCACTAAGCAAGAACGGTTCTTGGATATGAGCGAAGAAATCTTCAGATGTGCCATGCAGTTGTGGAAGGAAGACGAGGAACTCATGTCCGGAAGAGATGACTTTTTCTCTATCAAGCACGTGGCCTATACATACGAACGGTTGAAGACTTTTGGAAGGCTGAAAGGCGAAGAGTGCAAGGAGACAGTTATAAAGTTTGCAGAACTGCATTTTGACCCTCAGTTTATAACAGACCACAACAGGGCTCAGGAAAGAGCATTAGGCTTTGTTAGGATGTATAATCTTTTCCCGGAAGCTCCTCAGTCAGAGGAGTGGAAAAAATATGCCGATGCGATGTGGAATTATTGGTATCGGAATAAAGATATTGATGAAACGGCCACCCTTTATGCGGCCATCCATCTAAATGACATCCTGACAATAGCAAAGGAAAGCGGCCGTATGGATTTATTGAAAGATGACCGGATTGAACAGTGGTTTGCGCGCTATTTGCATCAACAGGCACCGGGTGGCTATATGCCGGAATATGGCGATGATTATTTCTTTGCTTATTTTGATTGGATATTAGTTTTTGAAAAAATGGCACGTGTGACGGGGAATTCCCAATTTCACGAGGCTGCTGTTAAGTTGTATAAGATAGGCCTGCCCAATCTTCCGGAGAAATACACAAAGCAAGGGTGGTTCTTACGCGATGCGTGTGAGTGGGCCTCTCTTGCAGAGGTGGCTTTGCTGCCGGCGGTGGAAGCGGACGCAATCCAGCTTTCAGACTGGGGAGCATTGGTCACGACACGTACCAACCGATATGGAAAGAGCGACATTCCGGATCAACTCTTGCTGGCGGCTTCGCATGTGCCGGGTTCTCCTTTTGTCATGAGTGATTTATATGCAAACGGTTCGCATCGGCATTCCAATTTACGGGGAACTATCAATTATTATGAAACCGACTGTTGTCCTCATTTCCACGGTGTGCAAAGACATGCAACGGACATGCGCCATGGGAATACGGTGGTGTTGATGGAGGAAGAAGGAAATGGTTTCCCGTATGGAGAAAACTCCAATCGCTGGCTGACTAATCGTTGGTTTACCGATTGGGTTGATTTCAGCACCGCTGCTCATATCTCGAAGAAAGATCCATCTATGCGCGGATTTAAAAATATCACATTCCGCTTTCAAAATGGGCAACCGGGCGAGAGAATCTACATCGACAATGTCAGGTTGTACGGAAAAGCCGGGGAAAGGATATTGCATGATTGCAACACGCTCGAGGCATGGGGGAAAGGAGTAGAGCTTGTTGACAATGGGAAAGGAGGGAAAATGATATGTATCACGTTGACAGATCGTGATGTTCATTTCTTCAACCTACACGTATCGGCAGATTTCAGCCTGAGTGACTATCGGTATATCGGGTGTGATTGGTTACATTGCACGCCCGATGGCAGGCAAAAATCGCCTTTTTCTTTTAAAATAAGAGTTTACAATAAGGTGAAAGATGCTTTGGAAAGTTATGTGGATGAGGAAGTCGGTACTTTGCCTAATCCGAATATAGTCCGTGAGGCAAAAGCAGAAAATAAAGGAAGCGATTCATACGGAGAAATTATTTTAGATGACCATTGCACGGATGGAACGGTATTGCAGCGGCGTATGGTTCTGACGGCAGAGGGAGTCTTGATATTGCAAGATTATTTGATTCCGGGAGAAAATACTGACGGATTCGTAGCGGGGTCTCTTTGGCAACTTTATCAGTTAAGTGAATCTGGCGAGAATTGGTTTGCCACATCAGGCGGAAAAAGGATTTATCGGGATGAATCTAATGCGGGAAAAACTTGGCGGGACAGCCAAGGTAATGAGATTGCACGCAGACAACTGCTGGTCTACTTTGAAAAGCAGAAAGAGTTTTCATATGGGTATCAAAAACAAGAATATACGATAAAACCTACGACCGTATTCTCTAAATGTCGTGTGGCTGCACATAAACCGGTTACCTTTGTCATGGTTGTCATACCTTATCGGGCAGGTGAAAAAGCGGTTGAGATAGTAAAAGACATATCGGTCGAAACCATAAATGGTAAGAGCCATATCGAATTTATACATGATAAAAAGAAAGTCAAGGTTGATTTGTCGCTGAGCGGAGCATGGAATGTCAGTCGGTAACGAAGATATACTGACTTTGCCCATGAAGTATATCTCCTATGGCAAAGTCTGTATATCTTTTATGTCGGTTGAAGTATACCTTCATGAGAGAAGTAAGAATTTGACCGACTGCGGGCAACTTATTTATTAATAAATGTGCTCTTTTTTGTAGTAATTAGTATTTATTTGTCGTCAACGCCCTCGCTGTCTTCAGCATCTCCTCTTCCCAGTCATAAGACAATGGATTGATGTCCACTACTTGCGTATTAGTTTGTCGGGCGATGATTTCTGCATTACGGCGGTCAAATTCCGGCTGTACGAAGACAATGCGCACTTTCTCGGTCTTACATTGGTCTATTAAGGATTGCAGTTGGGCAGGAGAGGGTTCTTTGCCGTCATGCTCAATGGAAATCTGGTGCAAGCCGTAGTCGCGTGCAAAGTAGGAGAGAGCCGGGTGATAGATGAGAAATGCTCGGTCGGCATCGGGGGCGGAAAGAGTACGGCGTATCACACTGTCTGTGTGGGCAATGCGTGAGCAGAGACTATCGTAACGCTGTCGATAAAAATCTGCGTTGGGTTCGTCGAGGGTGCAGAGCGTTTTCAGGATATTGCCGGCGATGTAAGTGGCATTGGTAGCGGAGTTCCAGATATGCGGCTCCACGCCGTGCCCGCTGTCGTCGGTGATGAGGTCGATGCCTTCCGACAGGTCGAAGATAGGCAGATGGGGAACGTTGTCCGACAGACGTTCCATCCATGTCTGTTCAAAGCCGATGTAACCGATGCGCAGATAGGCAGTGCTCTTGGATAGTTCCATGAGCTGTTGCGGAGTGGGGTCATAGCTCTCGGGACTGGCACCGCGGGGCACCATACTCACCACCCGGTAGTGGTCACCGGCAATGGCCTCGGTGAAATAACGTATCGGCTCGATGGTGACGGTGATAATCGGGCGATTCTCTTCTTTATTCTTATTGCGTCCGGCCGATTGGCAAGCGGTGAGGGCGATGACGGCTGTCAGAAGTATAAGTATTTGTTTCATACGGATAATGATTTAAAGGGTTTGAGATATTTTGGTGGCACGCAGCATTTCCCGCTTTCCTCCGGGAGGGCCGGGGAGTCGCTCTATGTGGAATCCCACGCTTTGCAATCTGCGGCGGATAACGCCTTTGGCGCAGTAAGTCGTCAGAATGCCACCTGTATTCAGTACGGAGTAGAGCAGATGGAAGAGTGCTTCGCTCCACATTTCTTCTTGCTTATCCGGTGCAAAGGCATCGAAATAGATGACATCGAAAGGGGGCAGGGCACAGAGACGGGCGGCCAGTTCATCTGTAAGGGTGGTGTCTGCTTGCATCTTATGTAAGGTGAAGTTGGGAGTGATGTCGGTCGCCTGATTCCATGGCGCGTCATGCAAGGCGCGGAACAGAGGGTGGTCGGTGTAGTGTAAGGCTTCTACTTCATTCCACGACAAGGGATAACGCTCTATACCTACATAGTAGACGGGACGTTGCTGTTGAGTGGCCGCTTCCAATGTGAGCCATGCGTTGAGGCCGGTGCCGAAACCTATCTCCAAGATGCGTGGAGCCGGTGCTGTACAAGCGGACAGTCCCATATCGATGAAGATGTGTCGCGATTCTGTGCGTGCCCCTTTTGTGGAGTGGTAGTGTTCATCCAGTTGGGGAACGTAGAGCGTGGCACTGCCGTCAGCGGTCTGTTCGATAGTATGATGGGTACAGGTAGTCATGGCTTGAAGGCTATAATTATACTAAACTGATGATACCTTGCAGCGCCAGCATCATAAAGATGTAGCGTAGCATCTTTCCCACGAACATGGATATCGTAGTGAGCCACAAATTACTCCGCATAAATCCCAATGCAATAGCTATTGCCTCGCCCACAAAGGGCAGGAAAGTGAAGAAAGCCATCAAAGCGCCTTTGCCTTGCAGGAACTTCTGCATGCGTTCCACTTTCTCCCGTTTCACTTTGAGATATTTCTCTACCCAGTCCACGCGCCCCAGACGGCCGATATAATAGCACGTCATGCCGCCGAGCGTATTGCCCACCGTGGCAGACAGGATGCAGAGTGTGGGACTAAGCCCCATGTGTACCAAGCCTACCATTACCACCTCTGAGCTGAAGGGTATCACACTACCGGCCAATAGTGCCGACAGAAACAGACCGGCATAGCCCCACTCCAATAGTATATCCATCAACGCATCCATGGAAGCAGGCTTTGCGGGATAATTCCCAGTTGGAAAATAAAGAGGGTGCACAGCAGTATCAGCATGACAGTGAGGAAGATGATGCCCCGCCGTCCGCCTGTCCATACCAACAGGTGCCCTGCCAGAATAGCGGTACTTGCCATTGGCAGCGACAGTAAGGGCGTGATGAGGCGAGGCTGCAATATCAGCATCATCAGCATATAGAACGTCAGTTCTGTGAGGAAATTCAGGTAGTGGCGGATGCGCAGGTTATCGATGTGGACGGAGACGGCGCAATGCCAGGCACTTACCACATAGAGGATGATGATATAGCACAATAGCCCTATTTGCCACGGCTCAAAATCTTGTAAAGGAGAGACGAATGAAGCAATTTGCTCCATAGGTGCCGTGAAAAGCTCCATTTGCCCGTAGAAATAGGCATGTCCCAGTACAAACCACCAAGGCACTGCCCATCCTACCAGCGAAGCCAGAAAACTCCGCGTGGTGAGCGAACGGAACTGGTAAGCGCCTATCCAATAGATAGGTGCCAGCCATGTGACCTGCGGTACAGCCAGACTGCCGATACCTAAAAAGAGAAACGTATGGAACAGCCATCCCATGGGACGCGAACGCCGATAGCTGTGCAGCAGGAAGAAAAGCGACAGTAATACCGCTACTCCTGCTCCACTGCCCGCTTGCAGAGGATGGAGCCAAGGACAGGTGCCATAAAGCAACAAGAATACTGCTGCCGGTATGGAAGCGCGTAAGCGGATAAAGGCGAACGTATTGTTGAGGCCGATGAGCAGATATCCCATCAGCAGATAGAGCGCGAAGTTCAGCATCCGTCCCAACCATGCGGGCAGTGGCAGGAGGCTCAGCACCTCGTCTGCCACCCCACCACCCGGCGCGGCAGGCAATGACGGTTGCAGCCAACCTGCCAACAGCCAGAAGAGGGTACAAATGGCAAGTACCGCAGGCAGTGTGGCACGTCCGGCGATGACGCGGGGTTGTGTTCGGTTACTTCGGCTCATGTTGGATGGATTTATAGGTCGAACCCGATGTCGCGACGGAAGTAACGGCCTTCGAATTCAATCATTTGTGCCACACGGTAACTCTTTTGCAAGGCTTCTTCGCGGGTATCGCCATACGAGCAGACGGCCAGTACGCGGCCACCGGCGGTGACGGTGTCTTCTCCCTTCAAAGCTGTACCTGCATGGAACAGAATACTGTCCGTTTGTGCGGCACGGTCGAAACCGGTCATGACTTTACCTTTTTCGTAGGCCTCCGGATAGCCGCCGCTTACCAGCATCACACAGGCTGCTGTGCGCGGATCCGTTTCCAGTGTCTTGGTGTCGAGATTACCATCACGCACGCCTTCCAGCAGTTCTACGAGGTCGCTTTTCAGGCGCAGCATTACGCTTTCCGTTTCCGGGTCACCCATGCGTACATTGTATTCGATAACCATAGGATTGCCGCCTACATTGATGAGGCCGAGGAAGATGAAGCCTTTATATAAGATGCCTTCTGCTTGTAATCCGTGGATGGTAGGTTCGATGATGCGGGTACGTACCTTCTCCATGAATGCCTCGTCGGCAAAGGGAACGGGAGTAACGCTGCCCATACCACCGGTGTTCAGACCGGTGTCACCCTCACCGATGCGTTTGTAGTCTTTGGCTACGGGCAATACCTGATAATGACTGCCGTCGGTCAGTACGAATACCGAACACTCGATACCGCTGAGGAACTCCTCGATGACTACCGTTGCACTGGCCTGTCCGAACATTCCGCCCAACATTTCGCGCAGTTCGCGTTTCGCCTCGTCCAGTGTGGGCAGGATAAGTACGCCCTTACCGGCACAAAGTCCGTCGGCTTTCAGCACGTATGGAGCGGGAAGGGTTTCAAGGAAAGCGATGCCCTCTTCCAACGTATCGGCAGTGACGCTTTTGTAGCGTGCGGTGGGAATGTGGTGGCGCATCATGAAGCCTTTGGCAAACTCCTTGCTGCCCTCCAGTTGTGCACCGGCGCGGGTAGGGCCGATGACGGCGATGTGTGCTGTCTGCGGGTCGTCACGGAAGTCGTCATAGATGCCGTGCACCAGCGGGTCTTCGGGGCCGACTACCACCATGTGTACATCATGCTGCAAGGCGAATTGCTTCAAGGCGGGGAAGTCGGTCGCTTTCAGATCGACATTCTCGCCCACCAGCCGTGTGCCGGCATTGCCGGGTGCGATGTAGAGTTTTTCTACACGGGGACTTTGGGCTATCTTCCATGCCAGTGCATGTTCGCGGCCGCCCGAGCCTAATAGTAAGATATTCATAGTCTGTATATTTTTATATGTTCGTATGCTATGGAGGCAGGTTGCCACACTCCTGAATCGGTTACAATTGTGGCTTTTACCGCAGGTAATCTTCGAAGTAACGTGTAATTTTCTCGTGCAGGTGTACCCGGTCGCGTCCCATTACATTGTGCTTGTGACCCGGGTAGATGAACAAGTCGGGATAGGTGCGTGCATCCACACAGGCTTTCATGAACGACAGCGTGTGTTGCGGCACGCACGTATCGTCGTGGTCGTCGTGGATGATGAGCAGATGCCCTTCCAGATTGCCCGCCTGCTGTTTCAAGTCTGTTGCCTGATAGCCGTCAGGATTCTGCTCAGGCGTATCCATGTAGCGTTCGCCGTACATCACTTCGTAATATTTCCAGTCGATGACCGGCCCGCCGGCCACACCCACTTTGAATATCTCCGGATAGCGCAGCATCAGTGCCGTTGTCATGTGTCCGCCGAAACTCCAGCCGTGCACGCCGATGCGGTTGGCATCCACGTAGGGCAGGCTCTTCAGATATTCGATGCCTTTCACCTGGTCTTTTCCTTCTTCGATGCCCAGATGACGGAATGTGCAGTTCTCAAACTCCAGTCCGCGATTGGCGCTTCCCCGGTTGTCGAGGGTAAACATGATATAGCCTTTATTCGCCATGTAGAGATCCCAGCCACGGGCGGTGTACATCCAGTTGGCGGTAATCATCTGTGCATGCGGTCCGCCATAGACGTAAACGATGACGGGGTATTTCTTCGTCGGGTCAAAGTCGCGCGGCTTCAGCATTCGCCAGTAGAGGTCGGTTTTGCCGTCGGCAGCCTTCAGCGTGCCGGTCTCCACGGTGGGCATTACCAATCCTTTGAACGGGTCTTCGGCAGTGAAGATGCGGCGCGGATTTGCTCCACCGCTGGCGGTAGAGACCAGATTGATGGCGCGCGGCACGTCGGGCGTAGAGAAGTTGTCTATCAGATAGGTGCCCGATGCAGAGAGTTGTACGTTGTGCACACCCTGTCCGTTGTCCAGCAGCGTGATTTTCCCGCTTTTCACATTCACCTTATACGTATTGCTTTGCAGGGGCGATTCTTTGGTGGCAGAGATGATGACCTCTTTCTTCTTGGCATTGAAACCGAGAATGTCACGCACCAGCCACTCGCCTTTCGTTAGTTGGCGGGGAGCTGCCAGTGCGCTTGCTCCTTCTTGCTCTGCGGCACCTGCCAACTTGTCCACAGAGAACAGGTAGAGGTGGTTATACCCGTCACGCTGACTCTGATAGATGAATTGCGTGTCATCCCATGGCAGAAAGACGATGGGATTTTGCGGTTCCACGTATTTCTCGTGTGTTTCTTCGTAGAGAACGCCCATCAGTTTACCTGTCTCCACATCATAGCGGCAGAGTTTGGAGTGATTCTGGTCGCGGTTCAGTTCGATGAGGAAGAGTGACTTTTCGTCTGGGCTCCATGATATGTTGGTGAAGTACCGGTCTTTCGGGTCGCCTGCATCCAAATAGATGGTCTTTCCGGTGGCCGGATTGTAGATACCTACTGTCACTTGATGGCTCGTCATGCCCGCCATGGGATAACGTATCGCGTCTATAGTCCCGATGCGCTGTGTGATATCCACCAGAGGATAGGATGTCACCATCGACTCATCCATGCGGTAGAACGCCAGCAGATTGCCTTTCGGGCTCCAGAACGTTCCTTTATAGATGCCGAACTCGTTGCGGTGTACCGACTGTCCGCAGACGATGCCTTCCGGTTCGTTGGTTACCTGCTTGTCATCCACGTAGAGGTTGTTTTTCACCGTGTAGGCGATGTGTCCGCCCTGCGGGGTGAAGTCGATGTTTGCTCCGTTGTTCTTTTCTGCCTGTGAATATACTTTCACGATATCGTTCTTCTCTACGTCGTGAACAATGTATGTTTTGCCTTTCTTGATAAGCATATAAGGCTTGTCCGCCCACGGGAATTCCACATTGTAGAAGTGTTGCAGGATGCTGCCGTTGGTGTTGCCCTGTCCGCCGGCAGTCGGGGTGACGAGGGCATTTTCATTCACCTGGGCACGGGTGATGAGCAGTGTCTCTTTTCTGTTTTTGGGATTGATGGTAAAAAGGGAGTCGATACCCGGTTTGATGCAGACATCGCCCCACCACTGCACACCGTACAGGTTCTCGGTGAAACGGTAAGTCTCTCCGCCGGGGATGAGGTCCTCCAGCGTGGGCATCTTCAGGTCAGCCGGTTGGGTGGCGTCAGATTGTTGTGCCATAGTGCTTGTCGGATAAAATATAGCTGCTGTCAAGAAAGTGGCCAGCAAGCCGTGAATTATTTTTTTCATATAGTTGATGGTTTATCGTTATTCTTAGTGTTGAATCCTTCAGTTCTTCCTGTTTGAGGTTCCCAAATGGAACCTCAAACGACTTATTAACACTTCAAGCTTTCTTCTCCCCTTTCTCCCGCGCTTCGCGACGTTTCCGTTCCGGATACGACTCGCCGGAGCGGGGACGGCGTTCTTCGCGTGTGGAAGGGCGTCCGCTGTAGGAGGAAGGCCGGCGTGCTTCGTGCGACTTGAACTCGCGGCGGCCGGATTTCCGTTCCTCGCCTTTAGGCTTCCGTTCCTTTTTGTCTTTATCCAGTTCCTCGCCACTTTGACGGAACTCCTTGTATTTGCCGTCGAAGATTTCATATTGGCGCAGTTCGCAAGGCAACGCTCC
>CALUJK010000051.1 GCA_944320945.1 uncultured Bacteroides sp.
AGTTCACCGGCGTGGCGTTTGTGCTCGGCCTGTTGGTTGTCACGCTGATGCAATACAGCATGCTGATGAATCGTGACATGGGTATCCGTGTTGAGGGACTGATTGAGGGCGAGGGGTGGCTTCCCAAAGAACAATACGAAAGCATCCGCGACTACATCCGTCGTCAGCCTATGGTGGAGGGCGTTGGCATGGCTACCAGTCCCGTGCTGGGTGAGTACTGGACACGCGGACTGATGGGTAACGACGGTAAGCGCATTGCCACACTGAACTTCAACTACGTTTCCAAAGAGTATGCCGACGTGATGGGCATCCGCCTGTTGGAGGGTAAACCCCTGATGAACCCCGGTGATGTGTGGGTAAACGAAGAGGTGGTGCGCCTTATGAAATGGACTGACGGCGCCATCGGCAAACATCTGAATGATTTCGAAAAGACGGGCGCCATCGTCGGCGTCTTTGCCAACGTGCGCAACAAGGGCTTCTATGCGGAGCAGGCACCCATCGCCCTCATCTATAACACCACGGCCAACCATGCTTTTGACGTCCGCTTGCGCAAGCCATACGATGAGAACCTGCAACGGCTGAACGAGTTCATGGGCAAGACCTTCCCGCAGGTGGCCATCACCTTCCGTAGCGTGCAGAGCAAGATAGCCGAGATGTACGAGGACGTCTACCGCTTCCGCAACTCCGTCTACATCACCTCCATCTTCATCTTGCTCATCGTGCTGATGGGTCTGATAGGCTACGTGAATGACGAGACGCAACGCCGTGCCAAGGAAATCGCCATCCGCAAGGTGAACGGCGCCGAAACGCGCGACGTGCTGACGCTCCTCTCGCGCGACATTCTGCGCGTGGCTGTTCCCTCCGTGCTGATAGGTGCGGCAGTGGCATGGTACGTGGGCGTAGAGTGGCTCCGCCAGTTTGCCGAACAGATAACATTGAATCCGTTGCTCTTTGTCGGGCTGGCCATTGTGGTGCTGGCACTCATCGTACTGGTGGTCATTCTCAAAGCATGGCGCATCGCTGTGGAGAATCCGGTGTTGAGCCTGAAGAGCGAGTAATTATGGCATTGTGTAAATAGTTTCGATAGAGAAGACCATGTGAATGGTGTACTCAATTAGTTAATGGTTGACAGCAAGCGCTTTTTCCCGATGCAGGGGAGAGTGGCTTGCTGTCGATTTATTTGTATATACCATGTATTTCTGTCAGAATGCAGGTAAATAACTGATTTGGCTGACAGACGTTTCTTTCAATATTCGCAAAGTAGGTTTCTTTAACACTTGAAACTGTATATTTATACGTGAAACGAGCGTGTTTTCTGTATAAATATGCGGTTTTCTGTATTTTTATGCAAGAGGATGGAAAAAGAAAGTTCGCTTTCTGTGTGGAAACAGTTAACTTTTTCCGACAACGAAGCGCGTTCGGTTCGTGAACGAAGTTAACTTCGCTCGTGTGCCGAACGTGTTTCGTTCTTCCGAATGTATATAATTTTCCTTTTTAACGCTTTTTTACTTCTAAAATAAATGTATGGATTTATGTATCTCTTTGTCCGTCTGAATATTAATTCAAATGTTAACGAGTTTTTTCCACGATGCTTTCCATGAGTCCGAAAAAAGCGATTCTCAGCGATTAGAAAATACAAACTGTCAAAATGATAATTTGCATAGCCGGCTTGCAACATTCGGAGAGATTTCAGACCTTTGTAGCCGATTTTGTATAACTTGATAAAACAAAAGGATTTATGAATAATGGCAATTGCATAGCAGCGTTGTTCGATTTGGACGGTGTGATTATAGACACCGAGTCTCAGTACAGTTTTCTGTGGCACCAGCTTGGAGTGGAGTATTTGGGAATGGATGATCTGGAGATACGTGTGAAGGGGCAGACGCTTACCTATATATATAATACTTTCTTTGCCGGCATGGAACGCGAACAGGCGGAGATTACCATTAAGCTAGACTGTTTTGAAGAGCAAATGACGTATAACTATATTCCCGGTGCGCAGGAATTTTTGGACGAACTTCGTCACAACGACCTTGTAAAGACCGCCGTTGTTACCAGTTCGAACGACAAGAAAATGGCGTCCGTCTATCGTGCTCGTCCCGAAATACGAACGATGTTCGACCGTATATTGACGGCAGAGATGTTTGCCGCCTCCAAGCCCGCTCCGGACTGCTATCTGCTGGGCATGGAACTGTTTGGCGTGACTCCCGATAGGGCATACGTGTTCGAAGATTCGTTCAACGGACTGAAGGCGGGCATGGCATCGGGTGCCACGGTCATCGGACTGGCTACGACGAACAGTCACGAGGCGATTGTACCGCTGTGTCACACCAGTATAGACGATTTTCGCGGGTTTACGTTTGACAAAATGCTGGCAGTGAAGCGCTGATAAAAAAAAAGCATTACCTTTGCAACTTAGTAAGTGGTCTATAAGTAGTTAGACAGGTGAGGAATCAGGAATATTTTTAAAAAGAAACAAATATGGCAGGTTACATTTCAGACGACACACGTAAAGTGACCACACATCGCCTTGTGGAAATGAAGCAAAGAGGCGAAAAGATATCCATGCTGACATCGTATGATTACACCATGGCACAGATTGTGGATGGTGCAGGAATTGATGTTATTTTGGTGGGCGATTCAGCTTCGAACGTCATGGCGGGTAATGTTACGACGTTGCCCATCACGCTGGATCAGATGATATATCACGGTAAATCTGTGGTGCGTGGTGTGAAACGCGCTATGGTGGTGGTGGATATGCCTTTCGGCTCCTATCAGGGAAATGAGTTGGAAGGACTGGCTTCGGCCATCCGCATTATGAAGGAAAGCCACGCTGATGCGTTGAAATTGGAGGGTGGCGAGGAAATTATAGGTACAGTTCGCCGCATTATCAGTGCCGGTATCCCCGTGATGGGACATTTGGGGCTGATGCCGCAAAGCATTAATAAGTATGGCACCTACACCGTTCGTGCCAAAGATGAAGCCGAAGCCGAAAAATTGGTGCGTGATGCGCATCTGCTGGAGGAAGCCGGATGTTTTGCCATTGTGCTGGAGAAAATTCCGGCCAAACTGGCGGGACAGGTGGCACGCGAACTGACCATCCCTATTATAGGCATCGGTGCCGGAGGAGAGGTGGACGGTCAAGTATTGGTGGTGCAGGATATGTTGGGTATGAACAATGGGTTCCGTCCTCGCTTCCTGCGTCGGTATGCCGACCTGCATACGGTGATGACAGATGCTATCAGCCGTTATGTCTCCGATGTGAAGAACTTAGACTTCCCGAATGAAAAAGAGCAGTATTGACAACGGTTTGTGGAGCCGTGATTTTCTGCTGATGTGTATAGCCAACTTCCTGCTTTACGCGTCGGTGTATGCGATACTTCCGTTCTTGTCGGTATTTGCGATGGGGACGTATGTGTATCCGGCATTCCTGGCGGGTATGCTGGCGGTGGGGCCTTTTCATGCTTGGCTGGCTGACCAATTCCGGCGGAAACATGTGCTGGTTTACCCATTTATTGTTGTTATACTTTGCACGGTGGGGTATCTGTATGCTTCATCGGCCACCGAATTTGTTCTGTTGTCACTGTTGCAAGGTGCCTGCTTCGGGCTTGCTTCGGCGGCAGGAACGACGGTCAGTATCGACGTGGTGTCCTCCGGGCATCGCACGGCGGCAAATATGGCGTTTGCCACCATTGGACGGTTGGGGGTAGTGGCCGGACTGCTACTGTTAGTCGTATGGCTAGGCGTGCTGGCTTCGCGTTGGGAACTTCCGGCGTTGATAGTCCTGTCGGCTGTTGTGGGCGGAGTAGGGGTGTTGTTGGCCGCTTGTGTCTATGTGCCGTTCCGTGCTCCCATCGGGCTGAAAGTGTGCAGTTTTGATCGTTTCCTGTTGGGGCGTGCTTGGTTGCCGGCACTCAATGTTGGACTGATAGGTATGGCTTTTATGTCGGTAACGGTGTATCTGCTTTCTCAGTCCGCATCTTCAAAGGCGGTTTTGTTTGCATGGTTACCGTTGTTGCTGCTGGCGGGATGTGTGTCGGGGTTGGTGAAAATGTTTGTCAAACTCTCTCACCATTGTCAACGGGCTACAGGTAATACTACATTCAACACGCTACTGGATGGAGGCCTGTTGGGAGGCATCTGGCTGAGTATGGATGTGGCAAAAGGACAGGCTTCGTGGGTGCTGCTGGCGCTCTTTCTTCTTTCCGGGATATTGTTTATTTGTGCTACGCATCCTTACTATAAGCGGAAGCGGGTACGCTGATAAGGGATATTTGCCTCAAAGAAACAAAGCCTTTATATAAGGTATAAAGATAATCAGGCCAATGGCTATCGCCGCCAGAGCACATACTAAAACTGCTCCGGCGGCGATGTCTTTTACTTGTCCGGCTAACGGATTCCGTTGTGGAGATACTAAATCGACCAGTCGTTCGATGGCTGAATTGAACAGTTCGGCAGCAATCACCAGGCCGATGCATAGGATGACTATCAGCCATTCCGTTCGGGTGATATCGAAGGCGAAGCCGGCGATGGTCACGCAGACTGTTGTAATCAGATGAAAACTGAGGTTTTGTTCCTTGCCCACACAACTGCGGATGCCTTTCCAGGCATAGCCGAAACTACGGAGTTGTTTCTGGAAGTCGTATCTCATAATCTCCGGACTTAGTTTCGTGACACTTGCTTGACTCCTTTTACAGTGCGTAGCTTCTTGATGAGCGCTTCCAGATGTCCGGTATCGCCCACCATGACGGTCAGTGTGCCGGAGAAAAGTCCGTCGTGTGAATCAATACCGATGCTGCGCAGGGTGATACCGGTTTCTTTGGAGATGATGGAGGTAATGTTGGTAACGATACCAATATCGTCATGGCCGACGACACGCAGGGTAATGGGGTACTGCGTACCTTCGGATTTGCCTGCCCAACGTGCTTTCACGATGCGATAACCGAAGCGTGAATGCAGTTCGGCTGCATTGGGGCAATCGCACCGGTGTATCTTGATGCCTCCTGTCACACTGACAAAGCCGAAAACTTCATCACCATAAATAGGATTGCAGCAACGTGCCAACTTGAAATCGATGCCTTTTAGATTTTGGTCGATGACGAGCACATCCTCTTTGCTGCCGGTTTCTTCGTCATGGAGTATCGGCAGATTGTAAGATTCGGCACTGCGGTATTGTATTTCATCATGTTGGTCATTCTCCCGCTTTTGTGCTTCTACATAGCGGTCGATGATGTCATTTGCATCCAGTGTCTCGTCGGCTACTGCCTGATAGAATTCGGTTGCAACCTTGAATCCCATTCGCTTGATGAGTCGCATCATGACGGCATCATCGTATTCGATTTTGCGGTTCTTGAATTTACGCTCCAATGTCTCTCTGGCAAAGGCGGTTTGCTTGGAAGCCATTTCCTTCAGTGCCTGACGGATTTTGGTACGTGCCTTTGAGGTAGTGACAATGTTCAGCCAGTCTTGCTTGGGAGTTTGGGTGTTTGAGGTCATGATTTCTACCTGGTCACCGCTCTGCAAGACCTGTTTCAGTTGGACATTCCTTCCGTTTACTTTAGCGCCAATGCATCTGCATCCCAACTTGGTATGGATGTGGAAAGCAAAGTCTAAGACTGTAGCCCCCTTGCCTAATTTGAACAAATCTCCTTTAGGGGTGAATACAAACACCTCGTCTTCGTACAAATCCATTTTGAAGCGGTCCATAGCTTCGAGGTCGGTGTCCGAACTTTCTAAGGCTTCGCGTACGGAAGTCAGCCATTCATCCAATCCGTTTTCACCTTTGATGCCTTTATAACGCCAATGGGCAGCTAATCCCCTTTCGGCTATTTCATCCATACGTTCGGTGCGGATTTGCACTTCCACCCATTTGCCTTCAGGTCCCATAACAGTGATGTGCAGAGATTCATATCCGTTACTTTTGGGCACGGAAAGCCAGTCGCGCAACCGTTTGGGGTTGGGCTGATACATGTCGGTGACGATGGAATATGCTTGCCAGCACTCTAATTTTTCTTTTTCTAACGGCGAATCCAAAATGATACGGATGGCAAACAGGTCATATACATTTTCAAAAGGACATTTCTGTTTTTTCATCTTTTGATAGATGGAATGAATGGATTTTGTACGTCCTTTGATGTGAAAATGCAAGCCGGCATCTTCTAACTTCTTCTGCACCGGAGCGATGAATGCGGCAATGTATCTGTCTCGCGACGCTTTTGTCTCGTTCAGTTTGTCCTTGATGTGATAATATACGTCATGTTCGGTATATTTGAGTGAGAGATCCTCTAATTCCGATTTCAGTTTGTATAAACCCAGTTTGTGCGCGAGGGGGGCGTACAGATAGGCTGCTTCGTTGGCTACCTTGCGACGGGCTTCGTCGTTCTCCGCATCCTTGATTTGTCGCATGACGTTGACACGGTTGGCAATCATGATGAAAATGACGCGCATGTCTTCGGCAAAAGAGAGCAGCAGATTGCGGAAATTCTCAGATTCGATAGAAGGACTTTTGGCATACAGTTCGTTGACCCGAATCAAACCGCGTATGATGCCTGCTACGTCTTCTCCATAGCTTTGTGCCATATCTTCGGCGGTGTAGTTGCCATAATGCACAGAATCATGCAGCATCAGTCCCAGAATGGAAGCACGGCTCATGCCAATCTCTTCGGCTACAATGACAGCGGTCTGCATGTCTTTGATGACCGGGTTAAGCCCGAAAATATCTCGTTGAATTCGATTGCTTTGGATACTGTTGATGAGGTGGTTCTTTAGCTTTCGGCAATCGCCTTTTCTAAGTGTATCGCCAGAAAGTTGCAATAATTTTCTGTAAAGGGAGAAAAGTTGTTCCTTTTCTTCCGGTGTAAAAAAATCATTGTATTCCATAATTCATATATTTTATGTTGTCAAAGATAGTTTTTTTCTTCTTTTTCTTGATGGCTGTTCGGCTTTTTTTGTATTTTTGGGCATGAATTAATTAAATAATATATTATGATAACACCACAGGACAAGGATTTGCTTGTTAAGAAAGGCATTTCCGAAGAGCAGATAGCCGAACAATTGGCTTGCTTTGAAAAAGGATTTCCTTATTTGAAATTGTATGCGGCAGCATCGGTAGAACAAGGTATTTTGGTTCCGGATGCGGATGAGCAGAAAAAGTATTTAGATGCATGGGAGGCATATACGCAAACTGATAAAGTTGTTGTGAAATTTGTGCCTGCATCGGGTGCAGCAAGCCGTATGTTCAAGAATCTGTTTGAATTTTTGAGCGCAGAATATGATATTCCTCAAACGGCTTTTGAGAAAACATTCTTTGAAAAGATTGAGAAGTTTGCTTTTTATGATGATTTGAATGAGGCATGCTTAAAGAATACGGGCAAAAATATTTCGAATTTGATAGAAAACGGCGACTATAAGGCGGTGGTGTCTGCTTTGCTTGAATCAGCCGGTTTGAATTATGGGGCATTGCCTAAAGGATTGCTGAAATTCCATAAGTATGAAGAAGGTAATCGTACTCCGGTGGAAGAGCATTTGGTAGAAGGGGCTCTTTATGCAGCTAACAAGAATGGAAAAGTAAACATACATTTTACGGTATCACCGGAACATCGTGCGTTGTTCGAGGCATTGGTAAATGAAAAGGCATCTATTTATGCTAAGAAGTACGGAGTAGAGTACAATGTGAACTTCTCTGAGCAGAAGCCGAGTACTGATACAGTAGCTGCCGACATGGATAATAAGCCTTTCCGTGATAATGGTAAGTTGTTGTTCCGTCCAGGCGGGCATGGCGCTTTAATTCAGAATTTGAACGATTTGGATGCTGATGTTATCTTCATTAAGAACATAGATAACGTAGTGCCGGATAAGCTGAAAGGGGAGACTGTGCTTTATAAGAAATTGATAGCTGGTGTATTGGTGTCTTTACAACAACAGGCATTTGCTTATCTTCAGTTGCTGGATAGCGGCAAATATACACATGAACAGGTTGTGGAAATTCTTCAGTTCTTACAGAAGAGACTTTATTGCAAGAATCCGGATGTAAAAAATCTGGAAGATGCGGAATTAGTTATTTATCTGAAGAATAAGTTGAACAGGCCGATGCGTGTTTGTGGTATGGTAAAGAATGTGGGCGAACCGGGTGGTGGCCCGTTCCTTGCATATAACAGTGATGGTACCATCTCGTTGCAAATACTGGAAAGTTCTCAGATAGACATGAAGGATCCAGCGAAGAAAGAGATGTTTGAAAAGGGTACTCATTTCAATCCTGTAGATTTGGTATGTGCCGTGCGTGATTACAAGGGTCATAAATTTGACTTGGTGCAGTATGTGGATAAGGCTACGGGGTTCATTTCATACAAATCGAAGAATGGAAAAGATTTGAAGGCACTTGAATTGCCGGGTCTGTGGAATGGAGCGATGAGCGATTGGAATACGGTATTTGTGGAAGTGCCGTTGAGTACGTTTAATCCGGTAAAGACTGTGAATGATTTGTTGCGTGAGCAACATCAGTAATGAAATCGTTGGAAGTGTGTCAAAAGTAGAGTCTCGTTCAACATGACGGTCTGTATGTTTTTGACACACTTTCTTATTACGATTTGGGCGATGCATATTGTATCAGGTATATACCTTAGAATATATTCGGCAGTAGACAACTATTTATAAATATACAATCATTAATGAAGAAAATCTTATTGTTAGGTTCTGGCGAATTGGGAAAGGAGTTTGTCATTTCCGTTAAGAGGCTGGGAGAGTATGTGGTTGCGTGTGACTCATATGCGGGTGCACCGGCTATGCAAGTGGCAGATGAATGTGAGGTATTTAATATGTTAGACGGTGATGCGTTAGAACAGATAGTGCAGAAACACCGTCCGGATATTATTGTTCCCGAAATAGAGGCTATTCGTACAGAGCGTTTATATGACTTTGAGCAAAAAGGTATACAGGTAGTTCCCAGTGCTCGTGCCGTTAACTTTACCATGAATCGTAAAGCTATACGAGATTTGGCGACTAAGGAACTGGGGCTGAAAACTGCTCGTTATTTTTATGCTCGTTCGTTGGATGAACTTCGAGAGGCTGCTTCGAAAATTGGTTTTCCCTGTGTGGTTAAGCCGTTAATGTCTTCTTCAGGAAAAGGTCAGTCATTAGTGAAGAGTGCGGATGAGTTAGAACATGCTTGGGAGTATGGATGTAATGGAAGTCGCGGAGATATAAAGGAATTGATTATTGAAGAGTTTATTCGTTTCGATAGCGAAATAACTTTGCTTACCGTGACGCAGAAAAACGGACCGACTTTGTTTTGTCCTCCCATTGAGCACGTACAGAAAGGGGGAGACTATCGAGAAAGTTTCCAGCCGGCACATATCAATCCTGCTCATTTGAAGGAAGCTCAGATTATGGCTGATAAAGTGACTCGTGCTTTGACTGGAGCCGGAATTTGGGGAGTCGAGTTTTTCTTAAGTCATGAGAATGGAGTTTACTTTTCAGAGCTTTCTCCGCGTCCACACGATACGGGTATGGTGACATTGGCCGGAACACAGAATTTGAATGAGTTTGAGTTGCATTGTCGTGCTGTACTAGGTCTGCCCATTCCGCGTGTTAAACTTGAACGGATGGGAGCGAGTGCAGTTATCCTTTCGTCGATAGCTTCGCAAGAACGTCCCAATTATCGGGGTATGGAAGAAGTGACTAAGGAAGAGGATACTTATTTGCGTATTTTCGGTAAACCGACTACACGTGTGAACCGTCGTATGGGAGTGGTATTGTGTTATGCTCCTGTCAACAGCGATATGAATGCTTTGCGAGACAAAACGAAACTTCTTGCAAGTAAAGTAAAGGTATATTAAATCTATAGAGAGAAATAGTCGACTGTGTTGAATTTGATCCTGTCGCACAGATTATGCTAATTTGACAGAAAGCCACGAATGTATTATCTTTGATTTATAGAAGAATACATTCGTGGCTATTTATTATGTTATTTTTGTATGTGATTCTATTTCAATGTAGTTTATCCTTTGTCTTATCCACATCTAGATAGTGAATGTAGATAGAAAAATAAATAATACAGGCTTGTCTATCTATGACAATAAAATCATTGCATCTCTAAATATATGGAGATATGGCAAAGTTCTAGAGCTATCAGAATGGTAGAGTGATAATTCGCTAAGATTATTGTTGTTCTGCTGTTCGCAGTATAAATGTTGTAGCTCCGATGGTAATGATGGCACCGTCTTCAATACGTATACGATCTTTGTCATTCAGAATCTCATTATTTAGAAATGTACCGGTTAAACTTGAATCATCGCGTAATGTGTAAATCAGCTTCCCTTCTTTGTTTTTCTTTATATTAATAACACAGTGATGTCTGTCCATACTCATGTCTGAAGTCTCGATAGGTACGTTGATAGACGTTCCCGTACTGCGTCTTCCTATTATATTATCTCCTTCTTGTAATGGAAGAATCTGTTTAAATCCAAAGACATTCTCAATGACTGTGATATTACCAAATTCTTTTCTATAGGATGCGTCATCTAATTTTTCTTTATTCAGAGGAGCTTTTACTTGGGTCTTTCCTAATCGGATACTGAACTGTTTTTTGCAATGTTCGCAGATAAAAACCAATGATTGACCTTCCGTATACTTTGTCTCATCAAAAGTTAAATAATTTTCGCATTTGGGGCAACGTACTCGTTTCATTGGCTTAAATCTTTTTTCTCAATATCCATGCTTGTTGATATGCATCATTCTGGCGGAATTCTTTCAAACCTGTTTGTGCTTCTGTTAAAGTGGCATACGATTGAATGCAAACACGTTTTTTCCCGTCACCTAATATCGCCTTAGCATCAGTAAATCCTTGTTGCATTAGATTCTGTACCATTGCTTCTGCTTCGTTTTTGGTTCCTAAACTTGCCACGATAATGTGATATACCATCGAAGTTGTTTTAGATTGTATTTTAACATTGGCTTCTTGTGATGGTTTAGGAGTATTTTCTTTGGAAGAAGAATTAATTTGCACTTCTGTTTTTGTTTCTTTCCTTTTTGAAATGGGTGTTATGGGAACAGACGCAACTTTCTGTTCTTTGGCTATAATGGGTTTAGTTGATTTTTGGGGTACAGTATTTTGATTCTTTGGGGTGGTTGGAGAGACCATAACGGAGTTTACAATTAATGACTGCTTTTCAATTTGTTTGAATAACATATCTGGAGATAACTGTGCATAATCTATCCCAATGACTTCTGTATTTTTGATTGGAGTAGAGAAAAGGAATAAAGATGTTACTAAAACTATCATAGCTATTCCTTTTAATATATAAGAATATGGTCTCCTCGTTTTAAAGGACCGATATTCTTTAGTAGTAGTTGGTAAAAGAGAAGTTTTCCTATATTTAGGTTCTCTATGTAATTCTTTTATTTCAAAACAGTCAAGACCATATAGATCTGGAGTTATAATTTTGTTATCGTAGGCTATGAAATTGTAAGTTCCATCTATTGAACATTTCAATTCTCCTATATGTGGTAAGCAGACTTGTCCGTCCTCATGTAATGACTTAACAAGATCTTGAATAAGCTTTTCTACTTGCTTACTAGCAGAGGCGAAACTTATGTTGTAAGTAGTCATATATGATTGGACTAATAACCCGTCGTTCATTTTTAACAAAGGGTTAAAGCCAATAACACGAGTAGGAGGGAAGAACACTTTTTCTTTAGGATTCCATTGGGCAGGAACATAATGAGCAATAAATCCCCCTATTTCAGGCAGAATAACGCAATCGTTCTCCAATAACAATATTTCTATATGCCGTGCTAATTCAATCATGTTGCAAAAATAGTCTTTTTATCGGGAAAATAGTTCTTCACCGTTTTTTTTCTTATCAACAATTTATCAACGAATATTTTTTGTTACTTTTGCCCCAATTTATTGAAGTATTGAAATGATATCATTTAGATTTGGGCAGTGTGTGAATACTTTGACTATACGTTTTTATATCAGCATATTTATTTTTACATTTTTGATAGTAAATGATGTAGTTGCTCAGTTATCTTCATCCGTAGAATATGGTGCCTCTGTACATGCAGGTGATTATATTCCATTGTGGCAAGTCAGCAACAATCAGGGGATTGGTTCTATCTATAATAATACCTATGTCCGAGGAACTGTTGGGTATAAGCATCGATTAGGAAATTGGAGTTTTGAAGAAAAGGTTGATTTGGTTGCTTCTATTGGAACTTCGTTTAAATCTGAAAAAGGCATTTTCATTCAGCAAGCATACGTAGATGTACGCTGTAAATGGTTCGGCTTGTTTGCCGGAAGCCGTAAGAAGGGGTCAACTCTCCTTAATGATGAATTGAGTAGTGGAGAAATGACTTGGTCAGGTAATTCGCGTCCCATTCCGCAAGTTATGATTGCTATTCCCGAGTATCTTTATGTATTACCTCGCTTGGCTTTCAAAGCAGAAATCTCTTACGGATGGTTTACTGATACGCGTTATCAAGAAGACAAGGTTGGTGCCAATTATTGGTATACCCGTAATATAAAGTATCATCATAAAGAAGGATTTGTCCGTGTCGGAATACCCAATGGTAAATGGCAATTAGATATCGGTATGATAATGGATACGCAGTTTGGCGGTTATCAGATGATTGATGGGGAGAAGATAAATTTGGGAAATGGAATAAAAGATTATTTCCGTGCTTTTGTTCCTGGTGCAGCTGATAGTGAAAAGCCATGGAATGATAGTGACTATATACAAGGTAATTTTGTCGGAAGTGAACAAGTTCGTCTAACTCATAATAATGAGAAATTCTCTATCAGTGCTTATGTCTCTAATTATTTTGAAGATCTTTCCGGTATGGGGAAGCAAAACGGTTGGGACGGTTTATGGGGTGTAGAACTGAATTTTAAACATTTTAAGCCCATTAATTCAATCGTGTTGGAATATTTGCAGACTACTAATCAGAGTGGTCCTTTACACGGTCTGCATGAAGAAGATGAAGGCCCGGTGCAGAAAACGGGTGGCGCAGATAATTATTATAATAATTTTCTTTATCCTTCGTGGAGCCATTGGGGGATGGCTAATGGTAATCCGTTATTAAGGTCTCCTATTTATAACGAAAATGGCAATATGGCTTTTATTTATTCTCGTGTCAGAGCCATGCATCTTGGTTGGAGTGGAGATATTACGGATGAGTGGCGTTATGTTGGAAAATTTTCTTTTAATCGAACTTGGGGGACGATGAGCGTACCAACGTTGGATATTCTTGAAAATTTTTCGGCTTACGCTTCTTTTTATTATACTCCTCGTCGTTGGGATGGATGGAAATTTAATGCATCCGTGGCTTTTGATATGGGGGATATTTATGGAGATAATTTCGGATTTCAGCTTAAAATACATAAATCATTCTGACGAAATGAATTATATACAGACAGAAATAGACGGCGTTTGGGTAATCGAGCCTAAAGTTTTTCAAGATGCCCGTGGCTATTTTATGGAAACATTTAAAGATGAAGAGTTCCGTCGAAATATAGGGCAGGTGAAATTCATTCAAGATAATGAATCCAAGTCGTCTTTTGGTGTATTACGTGGATTACATTACCAAAAAGGAGAGTTTAGTCAAGCAAAATTAGTACGTGTTATTTGTGGACGAGCCTTAGATGTGGCAGTTGATTTGCGTACATCTTCTCCTACTTTTGGAAAATATGTCAGTGTAGAGTTGAGTGAAGAAAATAGGCGCCAATTCTTTATCCCACGTGGCTTTGCACATGGTTTTTTGGTGTTAAGTGATGAAGTTGTTTTTACGTACAAAGTAGATAATGTATATGCACCTCAAGCAGAAGTTTCTATCCGCTACGATGACCCTACCATTGGAATTCAATGGCCGATAGCGGAAGAGCAACTTCTTTTGTCGGAGAAAGATAGAAAAGCCGTATTATTCCAAGATGCAGAATATTTTTAGTAGGACCTTATGAAAATAGCAATAGTTGGTACAGGATATGTTGGTTTGGTGACCGGCACATGTTTTGCGGAAATTGGTGTAAATGTGATTTGTGTAGATACGAACCAGGAGAAGATTAAGGCATTGAAGAAGGGCATTATTCCCATTTATGAAAATGGTTTAGGAGAAATGGTTGTCCGTAATATGAAAGCCGGTCGATTACATTTTACTACTTCGTTGGCATCTTGCTTGAATGAAGTTGAGGTCGTGTTTAGTGCTGTGGGAACTCCTCCGGATGAAGACGGTAGTGCCGATTTGAGCTATGTACTTGAGGTGGCGCATACAATAGGCCAGAATATGCAGAAATATATATTGGTAGTAACCAAAAGTACTGTTCCTGTGGGAACAGCACAAAAGGTACGTGCAACTATCCAAGAAGAATTAGACAAACGCGGCATGCAAATCGAATTCGATGTAGCTTCCAATCCGGAATTCTTGAAAGAAGGTACGGCTATCAACGACTTTATGAGTCCTGACCGTGTCGTAGTTGGTGTTGAGTCTGAACGTGCCAAACAACTTATGACTAAATTGTATAAGCCATTTTTGCTCAATAACTTCCGCGTTATTTTTATGGATATCCCTTCAGCAGAAATGACAAAATATGCAGCTAATTCCATGCTTGCTACACGTATCAGTTTTATGAATGATATAGCTAATCTTTGTGAATTAGTGGGAGCTGATATCAACATGGTGCGTAGTGGTATTGGTTCTGATACACGCATTGGGCGTAAATTTCTTTATCCAGGTATTGGATATGGTGGATCTTGTTTTCCGAAAGATGTGAAAGCACTTATAAAAACAGCCGAACAAAATGGCTATAAAATGCGAGTGTTAGCCGCTGTTGAAGAAGTTAATGAGAATCAGAAAGGCATTCTGTTTGAAAAATTACGTATTTTCTACCAAAATAATTTGCAGGGAAAAACGATAACACTTTGGGGACTTTCTTTTAAACCTGAAACGGATGATATGCGTGAAGCTCCTGCACTTATTCTTATTCAGAAACTGTTAGAAGCAGGTTGTAAAGTTCGTGCTTATGATCCTGCTGCAATGAACGAATGTCATCGTCGACTGGGAGATGTTATATATTATGCTACAGATTTGTATGATGCAGCTCTTGACGCTGATGCTTTATTGCTGTTGACAGAGTGGAAAGAGTTCCGTTTGCCTTCGTGGGCAGTTATTAAGAAAACCATGAAGAATCCACTGATTCTTGACGGCCGTAATATTTACGATAAAAAAGAGATGACGGAAATGGGTTTTACTTATTATTGTATTGGTCAGTAATTGGACATTTGGGCTCAGTAGAAATTTAGTGGGGATAAATTTGTAATCTAATCGAATAGTTCTTTACTTTACAGTATGGAAAACGATTATTTGAGCATGTTGGCCAGTATTGTACTGCCCACACAGATATTGGATTA
>CALUJK010000052.1 GCA_944320945.1 uncultured Bacteroides sp.
CCGTCCTTGATGAATATCTCCTGCGGCACATAGCCCACCAACCTGTGCCACCCGCTGCGATTGGCCGTCGTCAGCCGCTTGCCGTCTATCCTGATTTCCCCCTCCGTCGGTGCCAGAAAGCCCAACATCAGGTTAAACAAAGTCGATTTCCCCGCTCCGCTTGCCCCGCGTATGCCGACTCGCTCGCCGCGGCAGATGTCCCAGTCCAGTCCCCGGAACAGGCGATGCCCGTCGGGAAAGGCAAAAGACAACCCGCGCAGCGTCATGCGGTCGTTGAACGTAAACGTCTCCGCCTGCGCCGCTGCCGCCGGTTCCTCCATCGCCAGGCCCTCTTCTATCACGTCCAGTGTCCGCGCCACGTTCTGCAACGAAGTCCAAGCATTCAGCACACCCCGCACGGCGGGAATCAAGCGGAAAGCCACCACGGCAAACACGCCACCCGCCAATCCCAGGTCGCCGCGTCCGGCCAGCACCAGCAGTGCCAGTCCCAGCACCACCGCCACCTCGGACAGGAACATCGGGAACAACTGGCACGTCTCCGTCCGCAGCCGGCAGTCGGCTATCGCCCCCGTCCCTTGCGCAAAAGCCGCCTGCGAGGCATCAAACGCCCGCGCCACTTCCAGTTCCACATAGCCCCGAAAAGCCTCGGACACCGTGCGTGCCTGCCGCCGCCGTGCCTCCAGTTCCTCTTGCCCGTAGCGCCGCAAGCGCTTGCGCACCAGTCCCACGTATCCCCACACCAAGGGCAGGAACACGAAGCAGAGCAACGCCGCCGCCAGCGGTTCCCACACCAGCAGCGCCACCAGCATCAGCAGTACCAGTGTGCCGTCGCTACAGATACGAAACAACGATGCCAATGCATACTGGCTGAAGGCGTAGCAGGCATAATTCACCTCGTGAGACAACTGCACGCTGCCCTTGGAGCGCAAAAACAGCAGTCCCCGCTGATAGTAAGCCGAAAACAGCTTATGGCTCAGTTCCCTGTACACGCCCAGCTGATAGCGGCTCTGCATCCGGGCGAGCCACGTCACCAGCGCATCTTTTACCAGCACCAACAGCAGCACGCCGCCACACAGCAGCAGCATGACCGACCGACTCTCTCCCGGCTTCAGCAGCACCAGCAGCAGCGGCACCAATGCCGCCACGCTTACAAAGTCCAGCGCAGCCCGCACCAGCACACTCCACAACATGCGGAAACCCTTCCGCCGTTGCTCCGGAGTTAATAAAGCGATTATTCTTTTATACATATTATATATATACATATAGAATCAGTGCTCCGAAAAGCTAAATCTGTGCAAAGTGAGTATATGTCAAACAAATTGAATAAAAAGTTTGCCTTGTAAACATAAATATACAATCAGGCTCATTTTGACAGATTTTCGTAACACATTGATAATCTTACAGATGCAAACAGACTCCGCGGTATATGTTTCGTTCTTGCTCCGAAAGGCTTCCGAACGTATTCCGAAAGGCTTGCGAACACGCTCCGAAGCCTTTCGGAGCAAACACCCTATTAACACCGACCTGCAACGATAAAGGAACGTCAAAATCTTTCAAAACCGAGAAGTGAAATTTCAAGCCAAATTTCTCCCGATTTCTGCGGTAATCCTCCGCTACAAGCAAGCGGCAAGGCAAATAAATTCATTTTAACAACGAAAAACCGCCGGCCACACTCCTTGCGTTCACAATGTGGAAAACCGCCTTACAAAAGGTTTAAACGAAAAAAAACGAAAAAAAATCATTTTTTTCTTTGCAGTTCGATTGGAATTTTATACGTTTGCACCGTATTCTCATGCTGAGAATGCGGAAAACAAGAAAATATTTGATAGCACAAAAGTAGAAAATTTTGATAAATAAACAATTAATTATTAACTCTAAATTTACAAAAATGGAAAAAGAAACAAACTATGTAGCTCCTGTAGTAGAGGTTATCGAAGTAGAAGTCGAAAAGGGCTTCCAAGCTTCTGAGGTTCCGGGTGCAGGCGAAGACCCATTCTAGGGATTAAGAAAAAGATTAGGTGAAAAAACTTATCTGACTATTTAGATTAGAACAGTATTTTTAGTATTTACGTAAAACAAAAAACTGAACAGAAAAATGAAAAGAATTTTATTTTGCGCAGGAATTTTAGCGCTTGCAGCAAGCTGTACTCAGGATGACTTCGAGTCTACGTCAGCAGCTGGTGAAGCTCAATTGAAAGGAATTTCTTTTGAAACTACACTGGCCGAGGCTCCGTCTACTAGAGGAGAGTACGTTTACAATGAGGACACCAAGCAGCACAATTTCTTCTGGTATGCTGAATCAGACAGAATTAATATTTGGAGTACAAATACCACTCCTGATGGTAAGGGTTCTCTAAGTGGTGTGTGGGA
Source organism: uncultured Bacteroides sp. (assembly GCA_944320945.1). Lineage (GTDB taxonomy): Bacteria > Bacteroidota > Bacteroidia > Bacteroidales > Bacteroidaceae > Bacteroides. The sequence continues at coordinate 2,371 of CALUJK010000052.1, forward strand.
TACATCAAAGTACACTACATACAAGGCTACACAATCAGCTTCAGTAGGTAAATTTACTGGTGTTGATGATAACAACATCATAGACTTCCAGTATGATGCAGACTATTTTAACGATTCCAAAATCAAAGAGGAAGTTAAACAGCAAAACGAAGGTAAATTCTTCGCTGTTTATCCGGAAGCTGCTAAGGTTACAAGCATCCAAGATGGTCAATTCCTAATTGGTAGCCTGCCCCAATTAGAAGGTCAAGCTAGCCAAACTGACGAAAAAGGTTCTGCTATCACTCAGAACTTGATGATGTATTCTTACACAACAGCTCGTCCTGTAAATAGCTACGACGCAGTAGGTGAAAAAATCAATCTGAGCTTCAACCGTCCGTTTACCGCTATGATATTCAGAACAAACGGCGTTGATGAATACACAGATTATTTTGGCAAGCTGACGCGTATTAAATTTGCAATGGGAGGATATGATAAGGACAACGATGGTTCTTACGAAATTGCTCCTTCTATCATCAACTACGGTGATGCTCAATATTTAGTGAATACAGAAGATGCTTCTAAGTCTAAGTTGGTAGGTAACGATGGCAAGGAAATCGAAGTAGATAAGACTGAAGCAGCTAAGCTGTATGGTAATATTTGGAAGAATGTTGATGGCGAAGCTTCTTATATCAGAATGCCGATCGGTACTCCGACTCAGCCGGGTTCAACTATGGGTGCTGCCGGTAACGGTATCGAATGGAAAGACGAGTACTCTGCATACATGGCTATCAACCAGGTAGACCGTAGCGCATTCAGAAAAGAAGGTGTTAAAGAAAATGTTGAAGTTACCTTTAACTTCGAACACATCACTTTGAAAGTATATGCAGCAAGTGATGCCAACTGGCCTACTAATGCCGGTAACTTTGTTACAGGTCCCGTATTGGATATCAACAGCTATCCATACCTGCTTACTGAAGCTATCAACGGTAATGACCGTGTGCTGATTGTTAACAGCGGAGACTTCAATGGTATCTTCAGCGAAGATAACGAAGACGCTATCGCATGGAATGAAGGTGAAATCAACATCAGCGAAGTTGGAACAATTATTGCAAATGTTCAACTGACTGACGAAGAAAAGGGTCGTCTGAAAGAATTTACCAACTTAAAGAACATCACTTTGGCTGAGAACACTGAGCTGAAGAAGGGTACATTCACTCAAGCTTTGGAAGAAATCCACTTCCCGAAAGTTCAGAAGATTGAAGCTGGTACATTCAACAAGACTAAAGTTCAGACGAGCCTGAAAGTGGTTGACCTGCCGGCTTACGACTTCACAAATGATGAAGTTGCTGACGAAATCTTGCATGCAAATGTACTGGAAGAAATCAATATGAGTGGTGCAGAAGGTCTGAACCTCGGCTTCCCGTCTACTGGTTTCAACTTGCAGGGTTATACTAAGTTAACGAAGATCACTGTATCTGACGGTTTCAAACTCGGCCCGAACTCATTCGAAGGCTGTGCAGCTTTGAAAGAAGTGAAAGGTGCAGTTGCATTAGATGCTATCAATAGCTACAATGCATTCTTAGGATGTGTTAACTTGCCTACTATCAACCTCACCGGTACTATTATTCCGGCCAGCGCATTCGAAGAATGCCAGAAGTTGACAAAAGTTTTGGTTAACGGCAAACAAATTGTTCCGACTTCAATCGGTGCAAGAGCATTCTACAACTGTAACATACTGGAAACAATGGATCTGAGCAAGGTTGAAGGTAAGTTAGGTGACGAAGCATTCAGAAGCTGCGACAAATTCATTGGTGGCAAAGAAGGACAGAAACTTGTTGCTCGTGTAGGTGCTGCTGAAATTGGTAAAGCTGCATTCGCAGAGTGCTATGCACTGGAACATATTGATTTCATCAACGCAACTAAGATTGGTGACGAAATCTTGAATATTTACAACGGTGCATTGAAACAAGTACAGTTCAGACAAGCAATTGTAATTAATAGTGGAACATACAGCGCATTGACATTCGGTAATACTACTGCAAAAGTTCAACTGTTCATCAATGCCAACCAAAATCCGGCAACCTTTAACAAGAATGTTCTGTACTTAGGTTCAAAGAAAGTTCCTGTTACATTCAACTCTATCCAATCTACACAGGGTATCTAAATTAGGGCTTCTTTGTAGGCACACAATATAAGTTTTGTTTCAACCTAATTTTGTTAACATGAGGTAAGGTGGGGGACGTGTCCCCCACCTTTTTTAATAATACAATGCGATAAACACATTTCTACTTTACCAACAACACACATCATTATCTCCTACTCCCCATGGATAAGAACACTGCACCCGATGAAATAATAGATATTCTCTACCAATGGCTGTTACTCGCCAAAGACAATTGGAGATTGCTGCTCAAAGTCACTGCCATAGGCTTTGCCGTCGGCATCATCATCGCGTTCAGCCTACCCAAAGAGTACGAATGCAGCATCTTCACCGCACCGGAAAGTACGGTAGGAAGATTCGGCGGAGAGGGAGGCGGCTTCTCCATAGAGGCATCTCTCGATAATAAGAATGTGCAGGATGCCATTCTTCCAAGCCTTTATCCGGAAGTCATCAGTTCCACACCATTTTTGCTGTCGCTGGCAGATATTCCCGTACAGCCTACCACAGCCGACAACCCCATGCCACTGCGCGAATATCTGGAGAAACATCAACGACAACCGTGGTGGAGCTACATACGGGTGGGCATATCAAAAATCATCGGACTGATGCTAAGCCCTTTCAAAACAGAAAAAGAGGAGGAAGAAATCACCACGGAGATTCACCGGGGTAAAGAAAATACCACGGAAGTTATGCGCATCTCACGCAAAGAAGCCGCTGCGGCAGCAGCCATCAACCAAAGAATACAAATAGAGGTCGATAAAAAGAAGCGCACCATCACCATTCACACCTGCATGCAAGACCCACAAGTGGCAAGCTGCGTGGCAGACAGCGTACGCAGCCGCATACAGGCATACATCACGGCATACAGGACCCAAAAAGAACGGAAAAATCTGGAATACGCGGAGCGACTGTACCGTCAGGCACAAGAAAAATATTACAAAGCGCAAGAGGAATATGCCCGCTATGCCGACAGCCACCAGAATCTGGCACGAAAAAGCGAGCAGAAAGAACTTGTCAACCTGCAAATACAAAAGGATATAGCATACAAGGAATACAGCAACACCGCCCTGCAAGTGCAAATGGCCAAAATGCGGGTCTACAAGCAGCGTCCTGTCTTTGCCGTCATTCAGCCGGCCGTTACGCCCCTACACCCGGCATCTCCTGCAAGACTGAAAATCATCCTTGTATGTATGATACTGCCTCCTGCCATAAGTTGTTGCTGGCTATGGCTAAAAAAAAAGTGGAGTACTACTCCACTATAACACCGCAGTTTACCAAAGAGTCTATCCAACGACCGGCGTCGGTATCTGCCTGCTCCTGCGCAATGCCGAAGTGTGCCACCAATACACCGGCAGCATCCGCCTGCGTAAACTCCTTGCCTTGCAGCTCGTTCCACAACAACAATGCACTGGAATTGAGCGAAATCACTTTAGTCATGTCTGCATGCGTCTTTCCCTGCTTCACAATGAGATTCTCACCGGCCACCTGACGCACTTTGTAAGAAGTATCTATATGCATATCTGTAAACTGTTAATGAAATAATTTTTTGTTGTCAAAGATAGTACAAAAAAGTGAGATGCCGGATAGATTGCATGGGAAACCGAAGAAAAGTTGTATATTTGTGCCGTCAAAATTTCTCACTTTTCTGTGCTTTTTTACGAGTTTGCATGCAGAGCGAACGCTGCAACCGTGTCATATTCAATTTAGCAACCACATTTTATGGAACTTCTACAGCAGCAATTTTTCAGTCTGTTACAAGCCGGACTATGGGGGAAAGAGCCTAACATCTTTTTGTTCAATTATCCTACGGACTGGAAACAACTATATGTAAAATCGAAAGAGCAGTGTGTGGCAGGAATCATGCTGGACGGCATTCAACACTTACCCACAGACAAAAGGCCACCGAGAGCTCTCTATCTGGAATGGTGCAACCTCCTTATGCAAATGGAGGAAAATAACCAGAAACTGAATCGGGAAATCGCGGCACTGTACGACCTATTCCGCAAGAACGGCATCGAACCGGTATTGGTGAAAGGACAAGGTATCGCCCAAAACTACCGGAATCCGCTGCATCGGCAATGTGGCGATATAGATCTGTATGTAGGAGAAACTCACTTCGAAACAGCCAACGAATTGCTAATGCAGGAAGCTACGGCGAAGCTGGAAGAAACGTACAAACATGCCGGCATGATGTGGCACGGTGTAGAAGTAGAGAACCATCGGATATTAATAAATCTGTCCGCCCCCATGGCAGACAAGAAGTTACAACGGGAAATTGCCCGATGGAGAAACGATTTATCCCTCTGCCCCAAACTGAATATAGACGGGACGATGGTGAACATACCGCCTACGGCGTTCAATGTGGCTTACATACTATTACATGCCGTATCGCATTTTCTGAACGAAGGCATCGGCATGCGCCATGTATGTGACTGGTGCTGCCTATTGCAAAAACTGAATAACGAAGAAAGGAATGCATCAGCACAGCTGATAAAGGACTTCGGGCTGGAGAGAGCAGCACGGGTCTTGGGAGTCATCCTGACAGAACAGTTGGGACTTCCTCCTAAATACTTAGTCTTTCCGCCGCAAGAGGCAGACCGTAAAAAGGCCGTCTGGCTGCTGAACGACATTTGGATAGGTGGAAACTTTGGAAAGTATAATCCACAAGGTAAAAAGCGCCCCAAAGGATATTGGAGCAAGAAGTGGCAAACCTTTAAACAAATCGTAAAGAGGTGCATTCAGATGGGAAGTCTGGCACCGAGTGAGGCACGGTGGCAGCCGATACGTGTTACCCAAAATATGTTGCAAGTACAATGGAAGAAGTTAAGTAAACAATAGGCGCATATCACTCTGCCATCTGTCAACATATTCAATTATTCTTCCAAATCTATTTGTATTTAAGGGAGTTTACCTATTTTTGCAGCAGAATAGACGCAAAAGCAATCAACTTAAAAACGAAAGACATGGTAAATACAAATAGAAATAAAGTAATCATCATTGCAGGAGGTGTACTCATATTATTGCTGATAGGGCTCACCATCCTGTTGATGGCAGAGAAAAAAGCGAATTATGAACTGACCCAGGAATTCGAATTGGAAAAGGAAGACTTGGAAAATCAGTACACAGAATTCTCCAAGCAATATGACGAACTGCAACTGACCGTAGCAGACGACTCCCTTTCCAGACTGTTGGAGCAAGAACAGCTCAAGACACAGCGCCTGCTGGAAGAACTGCGTACCGTGAAGAGTACCAACGCCCGCGAAATACGCCGACTGAAGAAAGAACTTTCCTCACTGCGAAAAGTCATGGTGGGATATATCAACCAAATCGACTCACTGAACCGCCTCACCAATCAGCAAAAAGAAATCATTGCCGACGTAACACGCAAGTTCAACGATGCTTCACGACAAATAAGTAATCTCTCCGAAGAGAAAGAAGAACTGGATAAAAAAGTCTCCTTAGCCGCCCAACTGGACGCCTCGAACATCAATGTATTGGCAGCCAACAAGCGCGGGCGCAAGGCCCGTCGGGTGAAAGACGTGAAAAAATTCGTCATCAACTTTACCGTCAACAAAAACATCACTGCCGAAACAGGCGAACGCACTCTTTACATCAACATCACCAAGCCGGACAACACGATTCTGGTTAAGGATGCCGCCAACACCTTTACTTATGAGAATCGCGAACTACCCTACTCCATCAAGAAGTATATCGAATACACGGGCGAAGCACAAGAAGTAACCGTCTACTGGGAAGTAGAAGAGTACCTCTATGCAGGCGATTATCGCGTAGATATCTTTGCCGGTGGAAATCTCATCGGATCGCAAGGATTTACGCTGAAATAAGAAGCTGTTTATAAAACTCCTTCGAACGAAATAACAGACATTCCACATTCGCGACAAAAAAAGTTAATAATTTTGCGAAATTAGCGGAAGCCTTTATTTTTGTATAATTGCTGATGCAATATTTATTGTCTGGATAACAGCAGCATTCAGCCAGTCTCTAATACGAAAAAGCATGAAAAAGATACTCTGTCTCATCTACTTAGTTCTCACCCAGTTCTTATTATACGCGCAGCAGACTATCAGTCTGGACAGCTGCCGTTCGCTGGCTATTGCCAACAACAAAGATATGCTTATCAGCCAGGAGAAAATCAATGCTGCGCACTATCAACGAAAAGCTGCTTTCACAAACTTCCTGCCTAACCTATCGGCTGCGGGTGGCTACATGCGCACTTCACGCGAAATTTCTCTGTTAAACGATGCTCAAAAAGGAGCATTGGGATCGATGGGTACACAGGTTAACGGTGCCCTACAAAGTGGACTTCAAAGTATTTTAACACAGAATCCGGGATTGGCCTCAGACCCTATCTTCATGGCACTGGTACAGTCACTGGGCAGCATCGATTTAGCCACTCCGCTCAATCAGGCAGGAAATGCCATTGTGGATGCCTTCCGCACAGACACACGCAACCTCTACGCCGGCTCACTCGTATTGACCCAGCCGTTATACATGGGCGGAAAGATTCGTGCATACAACAAAATCACCCGCTATGCGGAAGAACTGGCACGCCAACAGCACCACAGTAACATGCAAGACGTCATCCTGAGCACCGACCAAGCCTATTGGCAAGTTGTATCGCTATCAGCCAAGAAAAAATTGGCAGAAAGCTATCTCCAACTATTGCAAAAGTTGGAAAGCGATGTCGATAAAATGATTGCCGAAGGCATTGCCACCAAAGCAGACGGTCTTTCCGTAAAGGTTAAGGTGAACGAAGCTGAAATGACACTGACCAAAGTGACCGACGGCTTGAGTCTGGCACGCATGTTACTCTGCCAACTGTGCGGGCTCGACCTTTCAGCACCCATTATCTTAGAAGACGAGACAAAAGAGGACTTGCCGACCACCCTCCCCGACAACAATGCCATCGACATGAATTATGTGTATGCCACTCGTCCGGAAATCAACAGTCTGGAATTAGCCACTAAAATTTATCAACAGAAAATCAACGTAGAGCGCTCGGCTTTCCTACCCTCACTCGCCCTGATAGGCGGATATACCGCCACCAGTCCATCGGTGTACAACGGTTTCGAGAACAAGTTCAAAGGCATGTGGAACGTAGGTGTTACCCTCTCCGTGCCCATCTGGCATTGGGGAGAAGGCATATACAAAGTGAAAGCAGCCAAAGCAGAAGCCCGCATCGCACAATACCAACTAGAGGACGCCAAAGAGAAAATAGAGCTGCAAGTAAGCCAATCGGCTTTCAAGGTGAACGAAGCCGCCAAGAAACTGGCCATGGCCGAGAAAAACCAAGAAAAAGCGTTGGAAAATCTGCGCTACGCCACTTTAGGCTTCGAAGAGGGTGTCATTCCTACCAGTAACGTGCTTGAGGCACATACCGCATGGCTCTCCGCCCAGTCCGAAAAGATAGATGCACAAATCGACGTAAAATTGACGGACATCTACCTGAAACGAGCTACGGGAACACTTACTTTCCTATCTGACAACTAATTATTACCATTTTATATGACATCGGAAATCAAATCGCAAAACAACAACATGCTATTGGCATTCCTCACGCTGGTAGCAGTCATTGCCGTGGTGTCACTCGTCGGCTTCTTCATGCTGCGCAAAGGGCCGGAAATCATACAAGGACAAGCAGAAGTGACAGAATACCGCGTATCGAGCAAAGTACCCGGTCGAATCCTGGAATTTCGCGTTAAAGAGGGACAACAGGTAAAAGCCGGTGACACCCTTGCCTTGCTCGAAGCACCGGACGTGCAAGCCAAACTGGAGCAGGCACGTGCCGCCCGCGCCGCTGCACAGGCACAAAACGAGAAAGCACTGAAAGGGGCCCGCAGCGAACAGATACAGGCTGCTTACGAAATGTGGCAGAAGGCACAGGCCGGAGTGACCATCGCCGAAAAGTCATACAAGCGCGTAAAGAACCTGCACGATCAAGGCGTGATGTCCACTCAGAAACTAGACGAAGTCACCGCTCAACGCGATGCCGCCATTGCTACCGAAAAAGCAGCCAAGGCCCAATATGACATGGCACGCAACGGAGCCGAACGCGAGGATAAAGCCGCCGCAGCTGCATTGGTGGAACGCGCACAAGGAGCCGTTAACGAAGTGGAATCTTACATTGCCGAAACCTGCCTCCTTGCCCAGACCGCAGGCGAAGTTTCGGAAATATTCCCTAAAGTAGGCGAATTGGTAGGCACGGGAGCCCCCATCATGAACGTCGCCGTGATGGATGACATGTGGGTAACCTTCAACGTGCGCGAGGATTTACTCAAAGGACTGGGTATGCACACCGAGTTCAAAGCCTATGTGCCGGCATTAGACCACGACATCCGCCTGAAAGTGTATTACATGAAAGACCTCGGCACCTACGCCGCCTGGAAAGCTACCAAAACCACCGGACAGTTCGACCTGAAAACCTTCGAAGTGAGAGCACTGCCCTTAGAAAAAGTCAACGGACTGCGCCCGGGTATGAGTGTCATCCTGGAGAAAGACTAACGGATGAAGAGGGGAAAGAAACACATAGCCCTACTGAACGTGATGAAGCGCGAATGTCGTCGGCTCGTATCACGTCCGCTCTACCTGTTCTGCATGGTAGTAGCACCGCTGTTCTGCTACGTGTTCTTCACCACACTGATGGACTCCGGACTGCCGACTAACCTGCCGGTGGGAATCGTAGATCAAGACATGACATCCACCACCCGCCAGGTGGTTCGCAATCTGGATGCTTTCGAGCAAACGGCTATTGTGGCACACTACCCCACCTTCAACGAAGCACGCGCCGCCATGCAGCGGAGAGAAATCTATGGCTTCTACTACATCCCCCAAGGTACCACGGAGAAAGCCATCAGTCAGCGACAGCCCACCGTCTCTTTCTACACCAACAACACCCTGCTGATAGCCGGCTCCCTGCTGTTCAGGGATATGAAGACGATGAGCGAACTGGCCTCCGGCGCCGTCGCCCAACAGACACTACTGGCCAAAGGCGCCACCGAGCAACAAGCCATGGCCTATCTGCAACCCATCATCATTGACACACATGCACTGAACAACCCGTGGATAAACTACTCCGTCTACCTGAACAACACCTTCGCACCGGGCATACTGATGCTGCTTATCTTCATGGTGACGGTGTTCTCCATCGGCGTAGAGATAAAGGAACGCACGTCCAGGCAGTGGCTACACACGGGCAATCACTCCATCTGGATATCGCTGGCAGGAAAGTTGCTGCCACATACAGCCGTGTTTTTTCTGATGGGTATCCTATATAATGTATATCTGTACGGCTTTCTGCATTTTCCCTGTAACAGTGGCATTTGGCCAATGCTGTTCGCGACTCTTTGTCTGGTGGTGGCGTCACAAGGCATGGGGGTGCTGATGATAGGCATGTTACCCACGCTGCGGTTGGGGTTGAGTTTTGCATCGTTATGGGGAGTGCTGTCGTTCTCCATGTGCGGGCTCTCATTTCCGGCCATGGGGATGCACCCTTCGCTTCAGGCACTGACCAACCTGTTTCCCCTGCGCCACTACTTCCTGATATACGTAGACCAAGCACTGAACGGTTACCCCATGATTTATTCTTGGATGAACTATGTGGCACTGTTTCTCTTCACCATGCTCCCCTTTTTGGTGGCACACCGACTTAAGGAAGCACTGATATATTACAAATACATTCCTTGACATGAAGCATCAGACCTTCCGACAACGAGCCATTCAGGGCATACACGACCTGTTCTATATCTGGAAAGAGGAATTCCGCACCACTTTCCGAGACCAAGGCGTGCTGATATTTTTCATATTGGTGCCTTTAGCCTATCCACTGATATACGCCTTTATCTATACCAACGAGACACTACGCGACGTGCCTGTGGCTGTCGTGGACAACTCCCGTTCCTCAATGAGCCGGGAATACCTGCGGAAAGTAGACGCCACGCCAGACGTGCACATCATCAGCCATTGTGCCGACATGGAAGAAGCGCAGTTACTGATGAAAGAACGGAGAGCCTACGGCATCATCTATGTCCCCGACGACTTCAGCGACAAGATTGTGCGGGGAGAGCAGACACAGGTCAGCATATTCTGCGATATGAGCGGATTACTATACTACAAATGTATCTTGCTGGCCAACACGGAAGTATCTCTAGAGATGAACGCCGACATCAAGACACAACGTGCCGGCAACACCACCGACCGGCAGGACGAAATCACGGCCTACCCCATCGCCTATCAGGACGTGGCCTTATACAACCCGACAAACGGCTTTGCCGCATTCCTGATTCCTGCCGTACTGATACTCATTATCCAACAGACGCTACTGCTGGGCATCGGACTCTCTGCCGGAACGGCAAGAGAAAAGAATCAGTTTCGTAATCCGGTGCCTATCAACCGCCACTACAACGGCACGCTACGCATTGTGTTGGGTAAGGGGCTAAGTTATTTCTTGGTTTATGCACTGGTGTCGGTCTATGTGCTGTGTGTAGTACCTTGGCTGTTCAGTCTGAATCAAATTGCTATACCGGGTGAGTTGGCGCTATTCATCACTCCCTACTTAGCAGCGTGCATATTTTTCGCCATGACAGCCTCCGTCGTCATACGCAATCGGGAAACCTGCATGTTGCTGTTT
>CALUJK010000053.1 GCA_944320945.1 uncultured Bacteroides sp.
AATTTATTGAATTACAGGATTTTTATTGTTTTTATCAAACTTTTGTGGACCTGGAGGGAATCGAACCCTCGTCCAAACGAGGAAACCATAAGCTTTCTACATGCTTATCTCTGCCTTGAGTTTTCGAGTGAAGACAAGACCAGAGCCACCAATCTTCACCTTATCCTTTAAAATTTCATCAGAACTGCAAGGAGAAGTCCTGACTATTCCCGATTTTGCTGTGCCGCTGTATCAAACGCTTCGGAACAAGAGCTTTTGAGCGACATCTCGTTTCCATCACTGTGACGGAAATAAAGTTAATCTACTGTACTTCGATTAAGCAGCGAGAGCATAGTTTTCGTTGCCAGATAATCTTTTGAGGACTGAGATTATAGTGCTAATCAACGACGCACTGCATGCTTACCTACCATTTCTGCCCGCTGTCAAATCCAGTCAAGCCCAAACAGTTTATTATGGAAAAGCATTGTTTTCAATTTTTTTTCTTTTTAAGGAGGAATATGCAACTGAAAATCAATGATTATTTTCCGTTTGCAAAGGTACGGAAATATTTTGTTTCTTATGCTAAGATTCTGTCAAAATTTTATTGGGCTGTTTTTCTTCTTTTCATATTTATTCGGCATTTTATATGTGTTTCGATGGCAGCGGGCTGACTTATCAGAGAATTATACAACGGGTGATTGCCCCGAACACGTTCGGGGTGTAGTCCAGATACGTTCGGACTGTAGTCCGGACGTATCCAAACTGTAGTCCGAAGCTGTCCGGACTGGCAAGCTTAATAATTGAAGAGCTGATTCAGAGGAACTGCTTGATTCTATATTGTATTCGTTACTGTGCCGTCAGGTGCTTCGCTGCGCAGTCGGGACATACCCCTTTCAGCACATAGTTAATGCTGGTTAAGGTAAATCCTTCAGGCAAATTGACTACCGGCGTCGGAATATTCTTAAAGCAAAATGTTCGGTTACATTTTTCACAGTGGAAGTGGGTGTGAAGATCGGAAACTTGACAGGTGCACGACGCACTGCATACGGCATATTTGAATGTTCCACTACCGTCGTCAATGCTATGTATCAGGTGATGAGACAAGAACAGTGTCAGGGTGCGGAAGATGGTTGACTTGTCTACTGTGTCCAATATGTCTTCCAATTCCGGTAAGGAGACGGGGCGGTCGGCTTGCATCATGGTTTTTAATATGAGCAGGCGGATAGCGGTCGGCTGTATTTCTCTTTTTTCTAAGAGTTGGATATATTTGTTCGCTTCCATCGTATAACAATTAATGGTTCGTTTCTTGGTGATAATGAGAGTTGGGCTTTGTTGTGTCATCGAACTGTTTCCGCTGTATGCGTATCGTGTTCAGTATGGCTAATAGGGCTACACCCACATCGGCAAACACAGCTTCCCACAAGGTGGCTATGCCGACAACTCCCAACATCAATACTAACAGCTTTATGCCGAGTGCCAAAGCGATGTTTTGCCATGCAATGTGCTGTGTGTACCGTCCGATGCGGATGGCTGTTGCCACTTTCGAGGGCTGGTCGTTTTGAATCACTACATCTGCTGTTTCGATGACGGCATCGCTGCCAACTTTTCCCATGGCTATGCCGATGTCACTCAGTGCCAATACGGGTGCGTCATTGATGCCGTCGCCTACAAAGGCAATGTGATTGGTAGGATTTTGGCGGAGTGACTCAATATGTTCTACCTTGCCTTCTGGAAGCAGGTCACCGTACGCCTGCTTGATGCCGAGTGTATGGGCGAGGGAAGTAACGATGGACTGCTTGTCACCGGATAACATCTGTATGTTCTTTATGCGCAAAGCTTTTAGTTCCTGAATGGCTGCATGTGCATCTGCTTTTAAAGTATCTGCCAGCAATAAAGTGCCGATGTATTGTCCGTTTACGGCACAGATTACAGAGGTGGCATTATCCGTTTTTGTATTTCCCGGACAGGCAACGCCATTGGACGATAGCAGATGCGTATTGCCTATCAGGACTGTGTCACCGTCAACAATTGCTTTTAATCCTTGACCGGCTATTTCTTTGACCTCATGTGCCGTAGTCAGCTGGATATTTCGGGTCTGTGCTTCGGTCACGATGGCACGGGCAATGGGGTGTGTACTATTTTGTTCCACCGAGGCAACTAACCGGATGAGAGTTTCTTCTGATACATCAGTTGCAGGTGAGCAGTGTTGCACGCAGAAAGAACCTACGGTTAATGTCCCTGTTTTGTCGAATACTACCGTGTTTATGCGGGTAATGGCGTCTAAATAGTTTCCGCCTTTAAACAGAATGCCTTGTCGGGATGCCACTCCGATGCCCCCGAAGTAGCTTAACGGGATGCTGATGACTAATGCGCAAGGGCAGGAAATGACGAGAAATATCAATGCGCGGTACAGCCATTCATCGAACAAGAATATAAATTGCTCATTCGTCAGTGAATATATCCACGGAAACAGAACGATGAGTACTGCTAATCCTGTGACTATCGGTGTGTAGATTCGGGCAAAGCGGCGTATGAACAGTTCGGCAGGTGCTTTACGGGAAGCAGCATGTTGTACAAGGTCAAGGATACGTGATAAGGCGCTCTGTTCAAACGGACGACAGACACGGAGATGTATAGGCTGTTCTGTGGTAATCATGCCAGCTAATACTTCTTCGTCTTTATGGATGGTGCGTGGTACACTTTCACCTGTCAATGCGGCTGTATTGAAGGAAGCTGCATCTTCTAACAAGATACCGTCCAAAGGGACACGTTCGCCGGTTTTTACTTCAATGATTTCATTTAAATGTACTTGCTGTGGGGAAATGGTATGTCGAGTACCGTCTTCTTGTACTACGGTGGCTGTTTCGGGACGTACATCCAGCAAGGCGCGGATACTGCGTTGGGCTTGTCCGACCGCCTTTCCTTGCAGCAATTCGCCGAGTGAATAGAATAACATGACAGCAACGCCTTCCGGATATTCACCGATGTAGAAAGCACCGATAGTGGCGATAAACATGAGGGTGAATTCATTGAATACATCCTTTCGGCACAAACACTCCCATGCCTCTTTCATAACGGGAATGGCTACCGGTAGGTAGGCAATCAGGAACCATGACAGTTCGCTCCATGAGGGCAGGTTATCAAATACACGAAAACTGCGCAGTGCGAATCCTGCTGCCAGTAATATGGCAGAAAGCACTATTGACCCGTATTCTTTCCAGAGACTAATCTTTTCTTGCTTGCAGTTGTGACAGTGACATTCCATTGTAAATGAGAATTAAAAGTAAATATAAAATAGGTGATATGAATGTATGCACCTATTTTGAATGCAAAGGTAAGAAAGGACGAGTGCAACCGAGTTGCAAAATGTGATTGGAAAGTTCCGGGTGGACACGAGTGTGGCAGTTATAGCTGTATTTCTACTTCCTGCCAGCATCCGTCGTGCATTTCCATTATATTGGTGAACCCTGCCTGATGTAAAAGGGTGAGTGCCTCGTGACGTCCGCTATCAATGTGTTCAGGATAATGGGCATCACTGTTTACCTGTACTTTGATTCCGAGTTCTTTTATTAGTGGGAAATAGCGTTTGTCGGGATAGAACACGCCTAAGTCGTGATAAGCCTTGGTGTTGATTTCCATTTGGTAACCCCGACGGGCGATTTCTTCGAAACACTGGCATACCAAGGTGTTGTACCAGGACTCGTCTGTAAGTCCGGGACGATAGCATGCAGCATTGTAGTGAATCTTGTCTGCATGGCCTACGATGTCGAATCCACCCGTTTCAATCATTTGCATCAGTTGCTTATAATATAGACAGACTACATTCTCGATGTCTCCGGAAAACCGTTCGTTTACCATCCGTCGGAACCGATCGGCAGGCAAGTCGGTATCTACGATTTTTCCTTGTTCATCGGGTAACATGTGCAGGGAACCGATTCGGTAGTCTAATGGCAGGCGCTGATAACATTCAGAAGTGGCATTGGTTTCCGCATCAATATAGTCGATTTCCAGTCCGATATACAGTTCAATAATGCCTTCGTATTTCTTTTTCAACCGTTGGAACTCAGACAGGTAGTCATCCATGCGGTCCCATTCCATGTTACATGGTGTGGAAAAGGGAAGGGGCGCATGTGATGAGAATCCATAAGAGGAGAATTTGCGGTTGACGGCAAAACGGACAAAATCTTCCATGCCGGCACGTCCGTCACAATAAAGGCTGTGGCTGTGATAATTAGTTTGATTCATAGTCGGGCGGGTTGTTTATTGTTCGATTTCACTCAGTTCGAGCCAGCGCAGGGTTTTTTCGTCTATCAGGTCATTGACGACAGGCAGACGTTTAGACTTTTCTGTCAGTTCGTCCACTGTCAGAGTACCGCTGCATAGGGCAGTTTCGATGGCTTTCTTTTCGGCCTCTAATGTCTCTATTTCCTGTTCCAATTGTTCGAATTCGCGACGTTCTTTGAAAGACATGCGACGACGTTCGTTTAAACGTACTTTGCCTTTCTTTTCTTCGGCAGGTTTGTTGACCTGTTGCTCCTGTTCTCGGTTACGGCGGTCATATTCGTCTTTCCATTCACGGTATTGGGTGTAGTTGCCGGGGAAGTCGCGAATGTCTCCTTGTCCTTTGAAAACCAGCAGATGGTCTACGACTTTGTCCATGAAGTAGCGGTCGTGACTGACTACAATCAGACAGCCGCGGAAAGTTTTCAGGTACTCCTCCAGAATGTTCAGTGTCACGATGTCCAAATCGTTGGTCGGCTCATCCACTATATGGAAATTGGGCTGACGCATCAGTATGGTGCACAAGTAGAGGCGTCGTCGCTCTCCACCACTCAATTTGTAGATGTAGCTATGCTGTTTTTCGGGAGAGAAGAGGAAGTGTTGCAGAAATTGCGAAGCCGTCAGGCGCCGTCCGTCTGCCAGTTCGATGACTTCGGCGATGTCTTTCACCGCATCAATGACCTTCATCTGCTCGTTGAATTTGAGCCCGTCTTGAGAATAGTATCCGAAGCGGACAGTCTCGCCGATATCTATCGTTCCACTGTCCGGTTGTACCTGTTGCATCAGTATTTTCAGGAATGTTGATTTTCCCGTACCGTTATTGCCGATGATGCCCATCTTTTCGTATCGGGCAAAGATGTAAGAGAAGTCATTCAGAATACAGACGTTGTCGAACGATTTGCATACGTGGTCTGCTTCGAATATCTTGCTGCCGATGTAGGTGGCTTTCACGTCCAGTTGGATGCGGTTGTCTGTGGTACGCTGTTTGGCTACCCGCTCCAAGTCGTAGAATGCTTCTTCCCGATAGCGTGCTTTGTGCCCGCGTGCTTGGGGCATACGGCGCATCCACTCCAATTCCGTGCGATAGAGGTTATTGGCGCGTGCCACTTCAGCGTTGCGTGCATCGATACGTTCTTGACGTTTTTCCAGATAATAGCTGTAATTTCCTTTGTAAGAATAGAGTGTGCGGTCGTCTATTTCGATGATTTCAGAGCAGACGCGATCCAGAAAGTAACGGTCGTGCGTCACCATGAGCAGAGTCAGGTTGGTGCGGCGCAGATAATCTTCGAGCCATTCTGTCATGTCGAGGTCCAGATGGTTGGTCGGTTCGTCCAGTATGAGGAACTGTGGTTCGGTGATGAGTGCATTGGCCAGCGCCACCCGCTTGAGTTGTCCGCCGGACAATTGACCGATTTGTCGTTCGAAGTCTGTGATTTTAAGTTGGGAGAGTATCTGTTTAGCTTTTTGCTCATACTCCCATGCCTTTTCCTGGTCCATGCGTAGAAGCAGGTCATCCAGTCCCGGATGTCCTGGTGTGGCAAGGCATTGCTCGTAGCTTTTTATCAGTTCAACGGTGTCGTTGCCGTGATGGAAACAGGCTTCGAGCACGGTCAGCTGGGGAGGGTAGTGCGGCCCTTGTTCCAGATAGCCGATGCGCAGGTCGCGGCGGTAGGAGATGGTTCCTTCGTCGTATCCTTCACGTCCGGATAGAATGTTGAGTAACGTGGACTTGCCACTGCCGTTACGGGCGATAAGTCCGACACGTTGCCCCTCGGCGAGACCGAAGGATATATTTTGAAACAGCACCAAGTCGCCAAATGACTTAGTCAAATTTTCTACTTGAAGAATGGGTGTCATACGTTGATTTCGTTATAAATATCCGCTAGTTGGCACGTCTTTCCTGCTTTGATGCGGCTCCATGTCAGTTTCATGGGGTCGATGTATTGTCCGGTTTCAATGTTGATTAGCACGGGGGCTTCGCGGTTTCCGTCGATAAGGGTACGCCATTCCATACTGTTTGTTTCATTCTCGTAGATGACGCACAGTACGATGCCTATTGCTATCCATGCATCCCTTTTCTTGGGTGTTAGGGTGTCGGCCAGTTTCTGTAATGACGCGATGTCCTCTTCGCTACCTTGAAAATCGGTTTTGTAGAGTTCCTTTGCGGTAGTTTCTACCCAGTTGTAGGCTTCATCTATCTGGTATATTTCGGATATGCGTATGGGAATGATTTCGGCAGGATATTTTGCATCGGGACGGCGCACTTCGAGTGAGGCGATGACTGATTCGGCTTCGGTTGCCGACAGGTCGGGGCGTGTGGTGAAAGAGCATTCGAAGACGATGTCATTGACACCTACTGTCCAAAAGTGGTTGGCATAACTTTCACCCTGCTCGGTTATATCTTCGTGGAGGTAGGAGCATGGATGGTGCCCTATAGTGACTGCCTGTGCCTCTGGATGTTCGTTAAGTTCTTGACGGACGGCTTGCATGCCGTAGTTTGTTGTATTACCCCGATAAGCAGAGATGCGGAAGTTGCCTGTCCATTCTTCTGGGTTATAAAACAGGAAAGCATCTTGTTCGCCTTCAAATTCGTTCCAGTCAGCCGGATATTGCATGGAGAACCATGCTCCGGGGGATATAAACTTTTTGGTCGCTTTCATTGTTGATGAGTTTTCAGCTTGTGGGGCAAAAATAATACTACCGAGCGTGATTTGCAAGGATTGGTGCTCCTATTTTCCACTGTTGCTTGGTGTGAGGCGTGATGTGCCGGCTGTAATATAAATGTAATACTTGTTTCATTTTACTGTAACATTTTCGCCGCACTTTTGCCTGTAGAAAGAAATAACGTTTAACTTTGCGGGCATGGAGAGGCTTCCTTTTCCTCTCTTCCCATACCTTTAAAAGAGATTGCAATATGAACGAATACCGCATCTTAGTAGTGGACGATGAAGAAGATTTATGTGAAATTTTGAAGTTCAATTTGGAAAACGAAGGTTACGAAGTCGATACTGCCAATTCTGCTGAAGAGGCTATGAAGATGAATATCGCAGCTTACGACCTGTTGCTGCTGGATGTCATGATGGGGGAAATATCCGGATTCAAGATGGCCAGTATGCTGAAGAAAGAGAAGAAGACGGAGAAGGTTCCCATCATCTTCATTACGGCAAAAGATACCGAGAATGATACGGTGACGGGATTCAATTTAGGTGCTGATGACTATATATCGAAACCGTTTTCTTTGCGCGAGGTCAGTGCCCGCGTAAAAGCAGTGTTGCGTCGTACGCATCAAGAGGTATCGGTAGAAGAACCACAGCAATTGGAGTATCGTTCTTTGGTACTGGATGTGGCCAAGAAAAAGGTTTGTATAGATGGAGCCGAAGTGCCTTTGACGAAAAAAGAGTTTGAGATATTGCTGTTGCTTCTCAAGAATAAGGGGCGTGTATTCTCTCGTGAGGATATTTTGGCACGGGTGTGGTCTGATGAAGTCTATGTGCTGGATCGTACCATTGACGTCAATATTACCCGCCTGCGTAAGAAGATAGGGGAGTATGGTAAGTGTATTGTAACGCGTTTGGGATATGGTTATTGCTTCGAAACCGAATGACGAACGGCGTTTCCTTTCGTTTAGCCGTAAACTTTTCATATCGGTCATTTTGCTGTTTGTGGCTTTTGCTGTCTGTTTCATGCTTTATCAGTATCAGCGGGAACGGAAATATAAGATTGATATGCTGAATATTCAGTTGCAAGATTATAACGAGCGGTTGGAACAAGAATTGCATTATTCCAACAAGACCATGTGGAATAAGGTGCTCAATCGCTATGTGAATCGTGCATCGATACACGACCTACGGGTAACGTTGATAGATTTGCAGGGAAATGTTCTCTACGACAGTTCTTCAAAGAATGCCCGACGTGATTTTCCTAATCATATGAACAGGCCGGAGATTCAGCAGGCGTTGCGTTACGGAAAAGGGTTTGACATGCGTCGTACGTCGAAGACGCTTGGCGTGACTTATTTCTACTCGGCTACTCGTTATGACGGGTACATCATTCGTTCGGCGTTGCCTTACAGTGTAGATTTGGCTGAGAGCTTGTCGGTTGATTCACACTATTTGTGGTTTACTGTTATAGTGATGCTGGTGTTAATACTGGTATTTTACCAGTTTACATCTAGATTGGGTGCTGCTATTAATCATTTGCGTGAGTTCGCTAAACGGGCAGATAAGAATGAACCCATTGACATGGATACTTTGTCTGCTTTTCCGCATAATGAACTGGGGGAAATATCACAGCACATCATTCAAATATATAAACGCTTACGTGAGACGAAAGAGGCATTGTACATCGAACGTGAAAAACTGATTACTCACTTGCAGACGTCACGTGAGGGATTAGGGGTGTTTACACGTGAGAAAAGAGAGATTTTGGTGAACAATTTGTTTACTCAATATGGTAACCTCATTTCCGATTCCAATCTTCAGGCTACGGAGGATATTTTTACTGTTAGTGAATTGCGTCCCATTACAGATTTCATTGAAAAGATCTTGAAAGCACGTGCCGTTAACGGTGAGAAACGTATGTCTATCCATGTTAATAAGAACGGACGTTTGTTTGTAGTGGAATGCATTGTATTTCAGGATTTAAGTTTTGAGATTTCCATAAATGATATTACTCAAGAAGAAGAGCAAATCCGTTTGAAGCGTCAGTTGACGCAGAATATAGCTCATGAATTGAAAACTCCGGTCAGCAGTATTCAGGGCTATCTGGAAACGATCATTGCTAATGGAGATACGATTCCGCCGGAAAAGACGCAGGCTTTCTTGGAGCGTTGCTATGTACAGAGTAATCGGTTGAGTCGTCTTTTGAGAGATATATCGGTGCTTACACGTATGGATGAGGCTGCCAACATGATAGCTATGGAGAAAGTAGATGTCAGTCTGCTGGTGGCCAACATCATCACGGAAGTATCATTGGAGTTAGAAGAGAAACATATCACGGTGGTAAATTCGTTGCGACCAAAGATTCAGTTGCGGGGCAATTATTCGCTGCTTTACTCTATATTCCGTAACCTGATGGATAATGCCATCGCTTATGCCGGTACGGATATCCAAGTACAAATCCAGTGTTTCCGTGAAGACGAGAACTTCTATTATTTCAGCTTCTCTGATACAGGAGTGGGAGTGACGTCAGAACACCTGAACCGTTTGTTTGAACGTTTTTATCGGGTGGACAAGGGACGTTCCCGCAAATTGGGTGGTACAGGTCTAGGATTGGCGATTGTAAAAAACGCCGTGTTGATACACGGCGGTACTATCTCTGCAAAGAACAATCCCGGTGGCGGACTGGAATTCGTGTTCACTTTAGCAAAAGAGAAATAAGTTTTAAGCTACGCACAGGGCATAGATTAATATGCCCACCATCGTAGCGCAACCTACCAGTATAGGGAGATACGTGTATTTCAATCTCCATGGCCGCTTGAAATAGAATACGAGTCGGAATAATCCATAGCAGATTGTGGCACTGAGATATCCCAGCAAAGCACCGACTAGTAAGTCACCCGGATAATGAACTCCCAAATAAGCGCGTGAGTAGCAGGTGATGACTGCCCAAATCATGAAAAAACATGTCATGGCACGTTGGCGGAATATGTAATAAACGAAGAAAGCCAATCCGAATGTATTGGAAGCATGGGCGGATGGGAATCCGTAGCTACCGCCGCGATATCCATTGACGATATGTACCAAATCCGTAATGGGGCTGTCAAGGTTACATGGACGCAGGCGTGCCACTATCGGGCGAATAAGATGAGAGCATACTTGGTCGGCAAGCGTAATAGTCAGGGCAATAGTAACGACACACCCTAAAGCAACTTTCCAGTTATAATTGCGGAAGATGACATACAACACGGCGGCATAGAGTGGTATCCATATCCATTTACCGCTGAAAGTGTACATAAATTGGTCTGCCAATGCAGAGTGCCATCCGTTGATGGCGAGTAGTAAATCTGTATCAATGTCGATTAGCCTGTCTAAAAACTCGGAAAGAATCATGTCATTTCGTTTTATAGATTATTACTCGGATTGTAAGAAAAATGCCTATTGGTTACGGGTTAGGAATAACTGGTTGGTTATGACAGCCGGATATTCGCTTTCATAGTGTGTCACCATGATGAGTGTCTTATTCGGGCGCTGGCAAAATGCTTCAATGATATGCTTGATACGTCGCCGATTGAATGTATCCAATCCATGCAGAGGTTCGTCAAGAATAAGTAAGGACGGGTCTTTGACAAAAGCACGTGCCAGTAGAGCCAGTCGTTGTTCTCCGCTGGATAATTGAAGGAATGAAGTATCTTTAAGGGAAGCAATGCCGAAAATATCCATCCAGAAAAGACAGATTTCAATCTGTTCCGGACACGGACGCCGATATAGACCAATACTGTCATGTAACCCACTTGCTACAATATCTATTGTCGGTAGATTCTTGAGATAAGCCCGGTGCATTTCAGGACTGACATAGCCGATGTGCCGTTTTATCTCCCAAATGCTTTCGCCGGAACCTCTTTTTCGCCCGAAAAGACTGATATCACATGCATACGATTGTGGGTTATCTGCACAAATCAGACTTAGTAATGTTGATTTACCGGCTCCGTTCTCTCCGCTCAGTATCCATTTCTCATTGCGATGCACTACCCAATCCAAATCTTTGAGAATCGTCCGCCGGCCATAGCAGATGCTGACATTTTGCAGCCGGATGATTTCATCGTTAGGGGTAACGTCGTCTGCTGGAGCAGGCAAAGATGCAATACGTTCTTTTAAATCCTCGTAAAGTGTGCGATTGGTTATCTCTTTTTGAACATCTTCTTCTTGAAACTTTTTCAACCATTCAGCACGACTGATAAGAGAGCCTACACAACGATTTTCTACAGGAATAACATGAGTAATGAACGGTGGAACATCATCCAGCATGGAAACAACTAAAATTAGCTGAATCGTTCCCATTTTAGAAAGGTCGCCAAGAAGTCGTGTCAGAAGAACGCGGGTAGAAGCATCCAATCCGATGAAGGGGTTATCTATAATGAGAATACGCGGTGATGTAAGCAGTGCCCGCACCAACTGAAATTTGCGTAGTTCGCCACTTGACAGCTGTATGATAGGTTTGTCTATCAAGTCGTTTATACCAAACAATGAAAATAGACGGTGTTGGTGCGTGATATTCTCCACGCTTCCCAATTGTTCTCGCACGGTAGGAATATCTCCTTGGTCACCGGCGTTCCAACGCTGCTGATAGTAATAATTGGCATCATAGCTGCCATATGTATCCCGAAATGCAATGTAGCGGATATTCTGATATGCACTTTGTGTGTTTAGTGGTGTGAAGTCATACTCAATACGGCCACTTACAAGAGGCGATTTGCCGGTCATCATGTCTGTGAGCAGGGTTTTTCCACATGCATTGGGACCTACAATGGCGATATGACCATCCGCCGGTAAACTGAGATTTACCGGTTTCGATAATTGAATTTGCGGATTGCGTGCAACGGCATCTGTAAGACGAATAGTGAAAGATGAATTCATACGTATAACGTCTGTTTCATTCGTTTGCCGCAAAGGTATAAGTAAATCCTGAAATTAAAGCGTCATATGGATAAAAAGTAACATATGTGCTTGCTTTCTGCTTCATTCCAACAGCTTTTCGATAGATTATTCATTCCAAAAAGCTTGAGTGGAGTGAACCAAAGAACATCCCATATAGAGGATGAATAAAAGTGCAGTGACAACCATCAGCAGTGTGATGATTACATTCTGTTTTTCTTGTTTGACAGGAATTGATGCCATAGTTACCTCCTTTTTACTGTTGAGACAAAGATAGGAGCGGGATGTTACACTGCTTCTACATCGCTATGACAAATATAATAAAAAAGGAGCAAATTGTTGCTCCTTTTAATAGTATTTATTCTTTTTCTTTCAAATTATTGCAAAATAGCTATCAATTCATCCGGAGTGACAAGTTGTTGCTCACCGTTAGTCATGTTTTTTAATGTCACTTTCTTTTGATTCATTTCGTTTTCGCCAATCAGTGCCACATAGGGAATACCTTTGGTATTGGCGTAACTCATCTGTTTTTTCATTTTGCTATTGTCCGGAAATAATTCAGCGCGAATGCCAGCAGCACGTATTTGTCTGAGCACTTGCATGGAGAATGCCGCTTCCTGAGGCCCGAAGTTGATGAATAGTAATTGAGTGCCATTGACGGCTTCTTTCGGATAGAGGTCAAGTTGGTTCAGCACATCAAAGATGCGGTCGGCGCCGAAAGAGATTCCCACGCCACTTACACCATTCAAACCGAAAACTCCCGTCAGGTTATCATAACGTCCACCACCGGTGATGCTGCCGATTTGTACATCAAGAGCCTTTACCTCGAAGATGGCACCGGTATAATAGTTCAGTCCGCGTGCCAGTGTCAGGTCAAGTTCGACCGTATTGTTTAGTCCCAAGTCCTGTAAGGTAGAAAGGATAAACTCGCACTCATCCACACCCTTCAGTCCTGTCTCACTTTGAGCCAATACTTGACGCAGAGTCGACAATTTTTCACTGTTGGTACCGCTCAGACAAATGATAGGTTGCAGACGGCTGATAGCTTCCGCACTGATGCCTTTTTCGCGTAATTCGGCATTTACATTGTCCAATCCTATCTTATCCAGTTTGTCGATAGCGACAGTGATATCCACAATTTTGTCAGCTTCGCCAATGATTTCAGCGATACCGGTTAAAATCTTGCGGTTGTTCAGTTTGATACAAACCCGGATGCCGAACCGGCTGAAAACTGTATCGACAATTTGCATCAGCTCTACTTCGTTCAGTAAAGAGTCGCTTCCGACTACGTCCGCGTCACATTGATAAAATTCGCGGTAACGACCTTTTTGTGGACGGTCTGCCCGCCATACCGGTTGTATTTGATAGCGTTTGAATGGGAACGTCAATTCGTCACGGTGCATCACCACGTAGCGGGCAAACGGAACGGTAAGGTCATAGCGCAACCCTTTCTCGCAGAATTTGCAGGCCAGTCGTGTGGCGTTGCGGCTTAAAAGTTCCTCATCACTTAATCCCGCAAAATAATCTCCGGAATTTTGTATTTTAAAGAGCAATTTATCACCTTCTTCACCATATTTGCCCATCAGTGTGGAGAGCATTTCCATGGCTGGAGTTTCAATCTGCTGGAAACCGTAAAGATGGTAAACATTGCGAATGGTATCGAAAATATAATTACGTTTCGCCATTTCCAAAGGCGAAAAGTCACGTGTTCCTTTAGGAATGCTTGGTTTTGTGGCCATAATAGTGTCAAGTGTTATTTAAAGTACATGATAAATAATGAATATAGTGCAATTATTCGTCACGTCGTCCCATGAATATCATGATGTAATAAACCAGGGTTGCCAATGAACCGAGTGCAGCTACTACGTATGTATAAGCGGCCGAACGGAGTGCATCTTCCGCCTTATCATGATTGTAGGCGTTGGTGATGCCGGATGCACTTAACCATACCAATGCCCGCTTACTTGCATTGATTTCTACCGGCAAAGTAATGAAGCTGAACAATGTCGTCATAGCGAATAGGATGATACCTGCCAGTAACAGTCCCGGAAATGTATTTAATAATAAAATACCTGCCAGCAGTACCCATGTCATGATATTCGACGCAAAAGAAACGACCGGAACTAAAGCACTACGCATCTTAAGCGGAGCGTAAGCACGGGCATGTTGCAGAGCGTGGCCGCATTCGTGTGCAGCAACGGCCGCAGCCATAATGCTGTTACTGTTGTATACGCTCTCACTTAAATTTACTGTTTTGTTCATAGGGTTGTAATGGTCTGTCAGGTGTCCCGGCGTGCTTGTCACTTGCACATCGAAGATGCCATTGTCGTGCAGCATCTTGCGTGCCACATCCGCACCTGTCATGCCATTGTCTGTAGGTATTCTTGAGTATTTCTTGAACTTATTCTGCAAATTAAGTTGCACCAACCAGCTCAATACAGCCACACCGATGAAAATAATCCACTGCATTCCTATCATGCTTGTTCCTTCCATATAGATTCTTTTTTAATTAATAACGAATAGTTTGTATACTATTGTTCTAGCAAATTGTTTGCCAAAAGTAAAGGGAAACTGTGTCTTGTTCAGCAGTTTCCCTTATCTTTTAGGAAGAATTAGCTAAAAAAGGGTTTATTCTTCAGTGTATCGTTCAATTGTCTGTTTGCGGTCCGGACCTACGGAGACAATCTTGACAGGAACGCCCAGTTGTTCTTCAAGGAATGACAGGTAAGCGTTGAACTCTTCGGGGAATTCATCTTCACTTTCCATTTTGGTCATATCGGTTTTCCATCCCGGCAACTCAGCGTAAACAGGTTCTATGCCTTCATTGATATCGAACGGGAAGTAGTCAATCTCTTCTCCGTTTACCCGATAAGCTACACATGCCTTAATGGTGTCGAAGCCATCCAGCACATCACTTTTCATCATGATGAGTTGAGTCACACCGTTTATCATGACGGCATATTTCAATGCTACGAGGTCTATCCATCCGCAGCGGCGTTTACGACCGGTGACAGCACCAAATTCATGTCCCAACTGGCAGATGGTTTCGCCTGTTTCGTCAAACAGTTCGGTAGGGAACGGGCCGGCTCCTACACGCGTGCAATAAGCCTTGAAAATACCATACACATCACCTATTTTATTAGGTGCCACTCCCAACCCGGTGCATGCACCGGCACACACCGTATTCGATGACGTAACAAACGGATAAGAACCGAAATCGATGTCCAGCATCGTACCTTGTGCACCTTCGCACAATACAGACTTTCCGCTGTTAAGTAGATTGTTAATCTCGTGTTCACTGTCAACCAAGTGGAACTGTTTGAGGTATTCGATGCCCTCCATCCATGCCTTTTCAGCTTCCGTCAGGTCATACGAATAGTTGAGACTTTTCAGAATCTGTTCATGGCGTGCCTTTGCGGCAGCATATTTTTGTTCGAAGTTGTGAAGAATGTCGCCTACACGCACTCCGTTACGACTTATCTTGTCGGTATAGGTAGGTCCGATACCTTTGCCCGTGGTGCCTACTTTCGCATCTCCCTTGGCTGCTTCGTATGCTGCATCCAGCAAACGGTGGGTGGGCAGAATGAGGTGTGCTTTCTTTGAAATATGCAAACGCTCTTTCAGAGGATGCCCGGATGCTTCCAAAGCTTCGGCTTCGGCTTTGAAAAGTGCCGGATCCAGCACAACTCCATTACCTATGATATTTACTTTATCACCTTGGAAGATTCCTGACGGAATGGAACGAAGAACGTATTTCTGTCCTTCAAACTCCAGTGTATGTCCGGCATTGGGACCACCTTGGAAACGGGCCACCACGTCATAACGTGGAGTCAATACATCGACGACTTTGCCTTTGCCTTCGTCGCCCCATTGTAATCCTAATAGAATGTCGATTTTCATTTTTCTTTCTTATGATTGTTATTGTTCTTTTTTCGTTTATTGGCACGATCGCATTTGCTACACAAACCATATATATATAAGGAATAATGCGTCAGATTAAAACGTGTCAGTTTAGTGCCTTCGATGGCCTGTTGCAATGCTTCGTTCTGAAATTCGGTGACTTTGCCGCATTGGGTGCAGATTTGGTGATGATGCGTATCCCGATTGTAGCTTTTTTCATATTGTGAAGAGTTGCCAAATTGGTGTTTGATGACCAGACGGGCATTGATAAGCAGGATAATAGTATTGTAAAGTGTGGCACGGCTGACACGGAACTTTTCATGGTCGGCCATCAGAGAGTAGAGCGTGTCTATGTCAAAATGTCCGTCTATGGAATAAATAGTGTCGAGTATAGCATAGCGTTCGGGTGTCTTGCGATGCCCGTTTGCATTAAGGTATTCAGTGAATATCTGCTTGACCGTATCCTTTACATTCTGTTTATCCATGTGCCTTACCGACATTAAGTGAAACAGTTTACAAAGTTAGACTTTTTATATGAAAAGCCAGCGCGTTTAGGAGTTTTTTTAGAAGTTTCTCTCTTGGGCATTACAATGTGGTTATTCTATTTCTTCTTTTACCAATTGATAGAGCAGCCGTTCGTTGTCATTGCTGGCATCTTTCATTTTTTCCACTCGCCGGCATACCCGGAAAGCATTATCCTCACTCTGTTGCATAAACTTGCGCAGAGCTGTCAAAGCTGCGTTTCGGACATGGTAACTGTTTCCCAAGAAT
>CALUJK010000054.1 GCA_944320945.1 uncultured Bacteroides sp.
CGCATTGCTCTAATCAACAAAATTCCATATCTTTGCCGAGACCTCCTTTTTTATAAGTGGGTGATGGAGCCACCGGACTTTACTGGCGCTAACAGATAAAGAGTGCCGGATGGCTCCTTTTGTTTTAGTACAAGGCAAATTTCAGAAAAAATAAGTGGAAGAGCCTTAATCTTTGTCTGACAAAAGCGTGACATTTCTTTAAAATACATTAAAACAAGAATGTCAGACGACACTTTCTCCGAAAATACGTAAGTGATGTTGGCGATAGGTTATTCTCTCTTTGTGTCTGAAAGCAGATATTCTTCTATTGTTCGTTGATGGAAAACTCGATGAGAACCGGATAAGCATCTTCTTTCTTTGCAAAATGCTTCTTTACATACGGGTATAGAGACGAGTCCTCGGAAATATATTCGGGGTAAACGACAGCACATAAATATTGGTCATGGATGCCGATGATGTCCATCCCGGAACTGATGTCGGCCGAACCAATCCATACCCGACCGTCTTTCTTCTCTTTGATGACATCATAATATTGGGCTGGTCCTCTTACTTTGGCATACAGTAAATGTTCGTTTTCTTGAACATCTGTCACGCATTTAAAATATTCTTCCCGTCTGTCTACTTGGGTGAATTGTTGGGATGTCTTAGGCAAATCCGACTCAGGCAATGCTTTGCTGCCAAAATCCAGATGATATTTGGGGACTAAAGTTCCGTCGCGAAACTCGTCAATGGTGAATTGTCCGTAATTGGGGAGCACCAGACAGGGCATGCCATCGGTCGCATAAAAGAAATCTACGATTAATTGAGTACCGGTATGTTTCCTGATTCCCTTCAGCTGGCCGTCTTTCCATACGTAGATGGTGTAGTCTCCCACATTGTCGAAAAACAGATAGCTATCATCCGAAAGAGGTGCGAATTTATTGAAATCGGCTACTTGTATTCCGTTTAGTTTCTTCTTTCCCAAGAATGTTCCATTTTGGGCATCAAAAGTCAGAATGCCTGTAGCATCTAATAACTCTACATGCGAATCGTCGGGACCGGAGAAAGCCACGTCGCGTAAATCTGCACATTCGAAATCGGCTTCTCCCTGCCGCCCGATATCATATAGGAAATTCCCTTGCCTGTCGTAGGCATATACACATTTCAGCTTGTAGTCCCAAAACAAAATGTGCTTGTCATTTACCAAAATTTTTCGCGCTACAGTCAATAAGGAATCCGGATTGCCTTTCAAGGGAATTACCCGTTTCACTTGCAGGACAGACAGCCAGTCCGTAAAACCGACGTTTTCCAAATGAATGGTCTCTTCCTGTGAATTTGCAGATTTGTGTTGCGCACACGAGACTAATACAAACATCAAACTGATGAGTAGACATTCTTTTTTCATAATAATATCAAATATAGAAGGAAATTAGCCGTTACATACAGTAATTCTCTCTTGTTAAATAAAATTCTATTTTTCTTCCGTATCTGTTCTTTCATTTTGCGAATGAAATACATTTTTATTTCCTATGTAAGATGACACAAATGTAGGATATATCCAGTCTTTTCAGTTTCAATTTTGTCTAATATTATGTTGAAATCATGCAAATAAACTCTACTTATTGAGTGAACAATTAATAGACCATTATTTTAAGTGCAGAATTTGTATCGTGGGATTTTCATCGGAGTCGTTGCTATCGTCAAATGTTACTAATTGATTGTGTTCGCACGCGGATGTCCATCCGCCCCAATCTCTGTAATTCACATCGTTAGTCATCTCTTTCCCAATAAAAACGTTTTTCCCTTTTTTATCAAAAAGCATGATTCGCAGGTCATGCTTGGCAGACCAGTAGCTGGCTATGATCCAATTTCTGTTTTCTACGTAGACGGTTCGGATAAAGTCTTCGAAGTATTGTAAAGAGACTTCATCTGTTTGCTTATAGTCTCTATGTAAATCGGGTTTCATTACAAACGGATATGCCAAGGTACAGCTGTCTCCGTAATAGTGATAGACAAAATTATCGAAAAGGGGTGACATGAAGCAAACGGTGTCCTCATACGAATAAAGTTCCCAGTGCGTGTTCATTGGTACTCTGTGGTTGGGCTTTCTGGATATCAGGTGGCGGTAGACGGTTCTTGTGCTGTCAACATAATAGATACCGGCATCATCTCCTGTTTCTCCGCTTCTGGACAAGATGAGGCTTCTGTCTGGTAGCAACTTGAAATCGGCTGCTCCCATGGGAAGCTCCTCCGACTTTATGTAACGCCCGTCCGGAGTGTAATACATCAGCCGGTTCCATACGAGCAGGACTATCATCTGTTTTCTTTTATCATATTCTATTTGTGATATTCTGACGTATTCTCCGGGGCCATTTCCCCGTTTCCCGATGCGGTTGATGAAGTTTCCTTGCCTGTCGAATACCCATACTGTTTGTTGTTTCTGGTCAAGAATAAAGAAACGGTCGTCTGTGGCAGCAATGTCTTGGATATAGCCTATCAGGCAACTGTCTGTTGTTTCCAGAGGAATCGTCTCTATAGAATCGACAAAAACAGAGTAAGGGATGCTGTCTTGGGCATCCATCAGGTCTATTACAATAGCTTGTTGTTGTGTTACTTTCCCTGAACAAGCACACAGTAACAGATAGGTTAGCGATAAGAAGATGTTTTTATGAGACATAGAAAAATGTATAAAGTTTGAACGTCTTATATGCATCAGAATTTGCTGGGTAGTTCAAATTCCACAATTGTAGGTTCGGGAAGTTGAGCTATGCCATATATCTTGTGGCAGTCTTTGGCAAGCGCTACTTTTTGGAGCCTGCAATCTAAATTCAGAATGGCTACTGCATTTCCTTCATAATCAAAAACCAGAATTTTGTTTGCTGTCGATTTTTCTGTTTTCGAGTAATCGTATTCGCTCAATAATTGATCCAAATATAACAAGTAGATATACTGTTGGTCCATATCCAAATCCAGTACCTGGCCAAAAGATTTTTCTTTGTCAAACAGCAGGTCTCCATTTTTTACGCCATAATAAGCTTTATTATAATAAAGACTCCATTTCTTTTTCATCACATTAGATTCTAAACGATAGCAAGCCAAATAAGGTATTTTGTTTGGTGTAAAACACATAGTACCATTACAAGCGGCAATGTTCCCGTGTAGTCGGACACGTGATGCGTATGGTGTAAGCTCTTCTTGAATAGGCGATTCTCCGAATCGTTGAATTGGTTGTAATGAATTATCGAGCAAAGAAAAGAAATTGTCTTGGCCACCACATACCTGGGATACAAAAAGAGAGTCGTTGAGCCGTATAAAATAATAATCAGACAGGGTCAACTCTCCTTTTCTTTTTTTGTAAGGTGCTTTCAACCTTTTTTGCTCATTCACAGAAAATTTGCCTTCTTTTGATTTAATTTCCAGGATCACAAGTTCTTGTTTGTTTACTTCGTTGAGTCCGAATGTATTATGACAGGAATAAGTTAACAGAGGTTGTTAGAATTCATTGGGGCCATTGCCTATTACTCCATACTGGTAGACCTTTTTCATATTCTCATGGGTGGAATAGAAAGAACAAATAGTATCTGCATTCAAGTTTGCTATAAGCAGTAAGGAGTCTACGGCCTGCATATAACCTATTTGGAACAAAAGTTCAGTATTGTATGTCTTGTGTTTCAAATTATATTCGTTCTCAAAATTTACTGTGTCTGTTACGTTCGTTACTTTACTGCATCCTACGAATCCGTAGCATAGTGTTAAAATAAAGAAGATGCCTCTTATGTCTTTCATGGTTGTTATAAAATTTGTTTCTGCGGGTTAAGTATTTAACAGTTGCATAACCCGCAGATTTTGTTATTATATGAAGCACATATTTATAGCTTGGGTGTGCCCTAATAAATATCTTCGCTACATATTCTTTTCCCGTATTTATTCTTTCAACGGGGCGAGTAATTGTATTGCTATTGCTTTATTTAAATACTCATTTTCTTTTGTAGAACCTCCTTTTTTGTTGATTGCGAAATATTTGTTTTTACTTCGCTAAGGATAATCAAAGATAACAAGCGTTTTCTTCCTTATTAATATCATTGATTATTTTTTTAATTGTTCAAATGTAACTCTCCGTACTTTGTAAAAGACTATGACGTGATTTCCGGTGTCTGGATGATAGTTTTTCAGTGCATCGGGCATGTCATTTCCTCGGTGTTTTTGCTCATAAGCCAGTGCGTCGGGTGAAAGAATACCCCAGAAGCGCTGTTTATATACGCCGTTAATCATGCGGAACAACGGTACAGACTTCCCCTCTTTGTCAGACATCCGCCGTCCACAATAGATTTGCTGTCCGCGGACCAGATCGTAAAGAGCGGATTGCCAGAATCTTCCTTTGGTAAACGTAAAATACAACAGCCCATCGCATGCAAACACCTGCTCGATACCCATAGAATAGGTAGATCTGAGCAGTTCTCTCTCATCGGCTTTTTTTTCAATCTCGGCAGCCGGCAATGGATTAGGAAGGCGGATATCATACACCCCGCGTACGCTGTCCGCAGAAATGGCATAGACAATATGGTCGTAGTTCTTACAATAGTAAAGGACTGAGTCATTGACGCTGAACGGATGTGCTGTAACGGTGAACCGGTAGGCCGATTCAGCTTCTACATGCGGGAAATAGCAGTGCCTAATCTCTGCACCGTCTACCGATGTCAGTAGGGAATAATGCAGGGACATGTCATCGGGATAATTGTCGTGCGATTTGTTATCATAGAAATACATACCTTGTTTTGCCGCCACTGCGCCAGGAGTGGGCTTATCAAAAGGTACCGACCGCAGGAATATACCCGTGTGTGGATGATAGAAAAACAGCGTCTTTTTATTCCGGTCATACACCAGTAGTTCTTGCCGCTCCACGTTGATCGTAAAATCGGTTATTGAGGCATATTCGCCCGGCCCGCTACCTTTGGCATCTAACACAAAAAGTGTCTTGCCTTGCAGGTTGTAGCACACGATTCTTTCGAAAGCCTCGAGCACGTAAATCCGGTCATCCGCTATTTCCATTTTTTTCAAGTCGCCCAGTAAAGGTACCGTGTCTAACAACACGTAATCCGTAGTCTGCAAATAATCACCCAAGCGCTCAAACTCATTATTATCCACTTCTACGACAATGGTGCTTAATGCTTCTGTCGAGACACCTGAACTAGCATCTTTGTACTTACTATTTTGGCAAGCACAAAAGCTAAGAGTGCCTAATACTCCAACCAAGCCGATTCGTCCTACAATATGTGTTATTGTCCAATGATTCATCACAGTTTCTATTTTATATAAAATAAACTACCAAGGTTCGCCGCATTTTACTGGTGTACAAGTACTTGGAGAAATAGATTCTACACAAACTCTTTCCACACTGCTTTCAAACCATCCACCGCCCAAATCATGTTTGCAACGCTTAGTTTCTGGTTTATAATAATTAGTTGAAGACTCTCCAGCAGCAAAAGATTCAATGTCTATCAGTACAAGGTCAACGAACTCGACAGCTTGTGCACTTTTTAAAATACCTAAAATTGCAACAACTAAACCAACAAATAAAATCCATTTTTTCATAACTACTTAAATTTTAATTGAAACATCAAATAGAATATTTTTTTTGAATTATCTGAATATACTCAATTGATAAATTCGGTCTCTCTTTTAGTGGAAAGAAGAGATCCTTCATCAAACCTTTATCCATTACAAAATAAAACGGTTTTTCTCCAGCTTCAAATAAAGGCTTGTTTATTCGTAAAGTATTACTAGCATCAAGCTTATGTATTTGTACGAATTTTCTAAAATTTCTAGCAGAATATGTTTCTATCAAAATAAAAATAGGGGAAGAAGTTCTCTTAATATTATTAAGTTCAGCTTCAATACACATTTTACAATCAGTAAGAGCAAATTTATAATATACTTGCGGAAGCTCAGAAAGAACGGATTCATCATCCTTTATCAAAATAGAAGAATCTAACTTGCTGTTATTATTAAATTCATAATTTTTTTTCATAGACCAAGTTATTGCATGTAATTCAAGTTCTTTTTCATGCAATCTTAATTCAGTTCTAGACAAGGCAATACGTTGTTTTTTATTATCAACGAATAAAATGCCTACTAAAAAACATGTGGCAAGTACAAATATAGCAAAAATTAAAAATCTTCGTTTTTTCATTGTACAAATATTGAAAGAAAATATATCTAGATGTAAATGCAAAACTTCTATAGTAAAATTTTTTACTCACGTTAATCTATATAATTCATATTATTAATCATACTTTTTTCCAATAAACAGCTATTTTTTTTAAAAAAACGGACAAAAGAAAATCATGCCCATGTCTTTTCAGTTTCAATTTTGTCTAATATTATGTTGAAATCATGTAAATAAACCCTATTTATTAAATGGGTATCAGTTAATCAACAGAAAGAATATTCAACCAGATATCGTTCTCCGTCGGTTTCATAAAAAGTAGTACACATCAGAATGTATAAAGCACTAGTATCGGTTTCTCTTCTTTCAGATGTTCTTCTATGCTATGTGAGGCTCTTTCAAAGCCATTATCTACCAATTCTTTGTAATAGTCATAATTGTCTAAGTAACTGATGACTTTATCCTGATAGACTGCTTGTGGAGTAAGTAGTCCTTTGTAAGCATTTACTCTGTCATTGGTGGATAAAAGCCCTTTTTTAAAGTTGTAGAGATAATCTAAAACGATTTCGTCATCAGGAGCCAAGAAAATCATATAATCTTTGCATAATAAGGGTGTTTTTATCAAATAATTGTATTTCCCTTTATCTATTTCATCTAGTTTTTGCCTGTATTGTGACGGAATCTTGTTCTTGAAATTGATTGCTATATGTCTGATAGAATCTGTTTCGGAGAAAATATACAGGTCATCGGAAGCCATTGAACTGAATACAATACCTTGCGAGGCCGTTGTGAAGTAGACCATTTTGCCTATGAATTCAAAATCTTTCTTGTTATATTCAAATAACCGTTTTTTTATATTCAGTTGGGGATCTGTGATGAAAATCTTGTAACGTTCTTGTTTCATATTCGGTCCACTACCTTCCTTAAAGGGAATATAAGTGAATATGAAATTTCCGTCCGGTAGAATTTCCATATCCCAAGTAACGAAAGGCAATTTCCGGGTTTCTACGAAATTCCCGTTTTGGCAATTATACAGATTCAAAAGATGCCGATGATTGTCTACAATATAAATAAATTGTTTATCTACAGCGAAGCTTTTCATGTCGATATATTCCTCCGGTCCTTCCCCTCTGCGGTTTATTACAAATTTTATTTTCCCTGTTTTATCGTAAACTACGATTTTCTTTGAATAGAAATCACCGATATAAATCAAATCATTTTTCACAACCAGTTTGTCCACTCCAAATAGAAGAGACTCTTCTATGGTTTCTAAAGGAATAAAATTTATACCTTTTATAGCATCGCGTAATGAAGCATCAGCTTGGCTAAGGTCTATGTCCCAAGTCTGCTCGACTTGTGAGACTTTTTGTTCTATACAAGCCGAGCATAACAAAATAGACAATAGGATCAGAAATGTTCTTTTTTTCATTTTCCTGAAGATTTATATTTATCCGTGTGCTGGACATCTTCTTGAGTTACATCCGCTTCCTCCTGATTGGCAAGTTACGATTGTGGCTTGACAAGACTGGAAAACACCCGTTTTTACACCACATTTGAAAGAATAAGCCTGTCCATTAGGAGATTCAAACTCTTCTTTTTCATCATTTGCTAATGCTTCTATATTGGACATTGCTAAATCTGACATTTCGATGTTAGCTTGTTGTTGTGTTTGGTAAGTTCCTATTCCTACACCAACTGCCATAATGGTGATTACGGCTATTTTTGAAATATTCTTTTTCATACAATTCTTAATTTTATTATCGTTGTTAGAATTCTTTCCCCGTATCTATCCTTTCAACGGAGCAAGCAACCGTATTGCTTCAATTACTCAAATTTGCTACCTTTGCCACGACCTCCTTTCTTTGTGGGTTATGGAGCATCTGACTGGTGATTGCTGTAACAAATGATGTCGGGTGCTCCTTTACAATCAAGAAACGGTGCAAATCTCTGAAAAAACAAACGTAAAAGCCCTAAAATTTGTCTGACAAAAGCGTGACATTTCTTTAAAATGCCTTAAAACAAGAATGTCAGACGGCAATTCCTCCGAAAATTCTTAGATGATGTTGGCGATAGGTTATTGTTACCGAGTGCCAGATGTAACTTTCCGTCATCCGACTGCGTTGGAGATGTAGTCCGAAAGTCTTCGGACTGTAGTTTGAGTGTGTCAGGACTACAGTCCAAAAGCCTTCGGACTATGACTTTGTTCTGGATGGCTGGGCTTATAATTTGTATCGTAGTATCGGCTCATCCATATTAACATCCGTTGCTATGAAAAATTTTTCTTTTTCATTCACATAAATGCCGTGGATGTAATGATCTAGCTCATATTTTATTAATGGCTCTCCGGTCAAGCTGAAAACGTAGAGGTATTTACCTCCATCGGGTAATTTCTGCCCACGCTGTGCATTACGTGCAATATCTTTGAATGACTGACCTTGAAATACCGCATAGATAGCACTGTCTCCAACTTGTACACTACTAAATCCCATAATACCCGTTGGGATGCCATATCCCTCCACGTTTTGGAACTTCGGTGCTCCGTCGGGACCTGTGCGTACTACGTGCGTGCCTGTCTGCAAGTTCCATACCTCCAGCACTTCCCCCAGCTGAGTGGCAGCTGCCAGGATGCCGTTACGTGGATTGTAGTCGATGAAACTGCGCCATGCCTGTGCCAAGGCGGGACGGACATTCCGAAAGGTTTCCTCGTCGGTTACAGGAATCGTCCCGATTTTCTGCACTAACTTTCCGTTGAGGTTCACCCGGCAGAAGCGGTGGTTGCCCGAATAGTCGGGAATAAGGAACGTCGAATCGTCCGTCTGCACGAAGTCCAATGCGCGGAGAACGGCTTTGTCCAGCTTTATCCGTCCTATGCGTGTCAACGAATCGGCACCGTCCGCAAGTTGCCAAGTGGTCAACTCGGACTTGTTGGCATCCAGCACTTGCAGGGAAGCATGGTTCCACCGGAGGTTTTCGGCAGAGAGCATCTCTCCCGGCGCCTCGCCACGCTTACCGCAAGCGGCAATGTGGCGGAATTCTGGGTAGGTGAACACCTGCACGAAGTGATCGGCACCGTGCAGGTCGAGCACGGCAGCCCGGTCGCCTTGCACCGCTATGCGGAACGGATAGCGAAACACGACGGTGTCTAAGGGGATGGTAGTGGCTTGCAGTTTCTCACTTCTTGGGAAATCGGTGTATGCCACTCCCTTTATACCGGGTGCAGAGGTGCAGGCCGCTAACAGGTAGAACGGCACTGCCAGGCATAGCCTCTTAATCGAGGCTGTAACTTCCCCATACATATTCTACTTTTACATGGTTTATGGGGCAATCCACACTTCCGATACCATCGCAATATACATCAGGTTCGACTTCGTCTGCGGCCAAAGCCTCGATGTTTTCCAATACGAACGGGTCGGTAGTACCGTCCGGAGTGTAGGAAAGACCCACATAGGTGCATAAAGCGGCCATGCAAACGGCCAATAAAAGAATCTTTTTTTTCATATCTGATTATTTTAAAGTGGTTATAATTCTATATAATAAGCGCCATGATTGTTTCTTATCGAACAAGTTGAAACTTCAGCCAATAGATTGTTCAATCGTTTTACAGCTTGATGCAACCGGGTGTTATTGCCACTGCCGTCCGGCCATAACTTTATTTCCAATTCTTCATTGGAAACCGGGGTGTTGACAGCAGCTTCGAGCAAAGCTTCGAGCAACAATACATTTTGGGTACTCAGCTTTACGATGTGGTCGTCTTTTTGTAATATTCTTTTGGGCTTGTGGTAGATTGTTCCGTCTGAGAGCTGGTAGAGAGATTTTTGTATATCCTCTTTCGGCAATCCGGGTTGTGGAAATTCTGTTTTCGGAGAGAAGTGTTTGCCGATTTTCCATATTACAACAAAGATTGTAATCCATAGTAAGAACAGCCATCCTCCCGCACTTTCGGCGTAAAATTTCCATAAGGGGAATATGGCATATCCGGTAACTTCGATTTCGCAGGCATATCCAATGGTGGAATAGGCCACTTTCTCTGCTTTTGCCCATTGCAGGGAATCGCCTTGGGTGGTTGTGAGGCCGGTGAGCGGGCTTTTTACTTTGATATGTACAAATCCTTCTCCTGAAATCCCGGCTTTCCGCAAGGATTCATTCCAGTCGCGTTGCACGGTATCTATATTCAGAGGATGTGCTTGGAACCACCTGGAGCAGAATATCCGTTCTTGGGGAATGTACGTGATGTTACACGAATCTTTTTCGGCCGTCAGTTCGTAGTAGATTGTGCCGTGTTCCGTCCGGACGCTAACAGTAGGGGATATTTCGTGGTATCGGACGGGGTATGTATATCGTCTGGAGGATGCTTTTGTATGGTACAGGGGCATCGTGTCATTTTCACTTCGTTTGATTACTTCGCGATGTAACACCTCCGATAGCGTTTGCCGTGCTTCCGGTTTCCATCCTTTCACCTTTTTTTGATATAAAACATTGCCTACTATGCACGTTAGTAGTGTACTGATAAATATTCCTATGGCTATTGTTTTTTTCATGTATTTCTTCGAGGTTCTTTTAGAAGTGCTGCAAAGATAAGTGAATATTGTATTAATCAGTTATAAAGTTGTTGATTTTTATGGCGATGTTACGGTGAAAAAGGGGATATACTTACTTTACCCATGGAGTATATCTTCTATGACGGGGGAAGTATATCTTCTATGGTTGGTGTAGTATATCTTATATCTTTGTTAAAGAGGCGGGCATTTGGTTGTACGAAGAATTTAAATCTTATCGCACTTGTATTGCATTTTTCAATGAAATACGTATCTTTACCGCAGATAAATGTGGTGAATATTTATCTGTAACAAACAGAACCTAATTAAAACCTCCTATAATTATTGGATTAATGCCATGAAAAAAGTGTTGTGTATAGTAGCGGGCTTGTTATGTGGTTTACTGCCTGTTTTGTCGCAATCAGATTGCTTTTTTACACACTATTCTTCGGAAGACGGACTTTCCCAAAATACGGTGATGAGCATTTTGCAGGACCGGAAAGGCAATATGTGGTTTTCCACGTGGGATGGAATCAATAAGTTCGACGGATATACATTTAAGATATATAAAGCGGATTCCGGCAACCGGATCGGACTTTCCAATAACCGGATAGACCATCTGTGTGAAGATGAGTTCGGTTTCTTCTGGATGAAGACTTACGACGATCGTGTCTTTCGTTTCGACCCGCGTATGGAGATATTCGAGCGCATTCCGTTGGCGGGGAATGCCGAAGACAATGTAGTGGTCAGTTCCATTCAGGTGCTGACGGGTGGTTCCGTGTGGCTGCTTACGCCTCGTGCAGGTGCGGTGCACGTGTTGACGGATTCTGTCAGCCATCAGTTGTCATTGACGCGCTATGTGGCAGGTTCCGAGACCTTTCCCGGCACCCGCATGTTTGCAGTCTATCAAGACAAGGCGGGTAATGAGTGGATGCTGACTGACAATGGTTTGGGCATGTTGTCTCCCGGCCAGTCCCAGCCGGTGCTCTATTTTACCGAAACTCCTAAGGCAGAGAATGATGTGGCTATTCAGGCATTTTATTCTGCGCAGGAACATGGCGATGAAATTTTCTTTGGAGCCAGTCGGGGGCGGGTGTGGCGCTATCAGAAAGCTGACGGACAGTTTCACTTGTTGCAACTGCCGGCATCGTCGCCGGTGGTGGCAGTCAAGTCCATTAGTGAACATGAATTGGTGATGGCTACAGCCACAGATGGCTTCTATCTGTATGACCTTTCTACCGATACGTGGAAACATTATGCCGCCGAGCGGCTGCCTCGTGCGCCTATCCGTTCTATATACGTAGACCGTTATTCAAATATTTGGTTCGAGCAGGAGGTGGCAGGCGTCGTGGCGCACTTCAATGCAGAGACAGGTGTGTTGAAGACGGAGACCATGACTGTTGAGCAGACCAGTACCGACCGCTCCCGTCCGGCTTTCCATGTGCACGAGGACATTTATGGCAATGTGTGGGTGCATCCATATGGCGGCGGTTTTTCCTATTTCGACCGCGAGAGCAACAGCCTGCGTCCTTTCTACAACGATATGAACAGTCCTGATTGGCGCTTTTCCAATAAGATACATGCTGCCTATTCCGACCGTCAGGGCAATCTGTGGATAGGTACTCATTCCAAAGGGTTGGAAAAGGTTACGTTCCGGAAGTCCCAATTCAGCCTGATGGTGCCCGAACCGCATCCGTATGAATCGTTGAGCAATGAAGTCCGTGCCTTGGCCGAAGACAGAAATCATAATATTTGGGTGGGATTAAAAGACGGCAAACTGCGGGTGTATGACAGAAACAAACAGGAGAAAGGTTATCTGACGGAGGACGGGCATGTGGCGCATCACGGCACTCCACTGCCCGGGAATGTATATTATATCATGCAGGACCGTAAAGGCAATCTGTGGATAGCCACTAAAGGAGACGGGCTGGTGAAAGCCGAACCTATATCGGAAGACCGCTATCGGCTGACCCGATTCTGTCACGAGGAGGATGACATTTACAGTCTGAGCGATAACGATGTGTACTGTGTTTACGAGGATGGATACGGACGTATTTGGGTAGCTACTTTTGCCGGTGGCATTAACTATCTGACTTACTCGCCTCAGGGGAATGCGGTATTCATCAACCATCGTAATAATTTAAAGGGATTTCCTATAGACAAGTGTTACAGGGCGCGTTTTATTACCGGTGACGGAAAGGGTAACATCTGGATAGGAACCACCGTCGGTGCCTTGCGGGTCAGCGAAGATTTCGATACGCCGGAAAGTGCCGTGTTCCATCATTATATGTGTGTGCCGGATGACGCTTACAGCCTCAGCAACAATGACGTACATTGGATTACTGCCACGCGTGCCGGTGAACTTTACCTGGCTACGTTTGGTGGGGGGCTGAACAAACTGCTTTCCATTGATGAGAATGGAAAGGCCCGTTTCAAATCCTACATGGTGCGTGATGGCCTTTCTTCTGACGTCTTGCTTTCTATCCGTGAAGATAAGAAAGGCACGCTTTGGATGAGTACTGAGAACGGCATCTGCAAGTTCATCCCGGGTAAAGAGCGTTTCGAAGTATATGCCGACCGCCGCATCTCTTTCCAGACCCGTTTCAGCGAGGCGGCTTCTGTGTATACATCGGGTGGCGACATGCTGTTTGGCAGTTGTGGCGGTGTATTTATGTTTAACCCCGATTCCATTCAGGAGAGCCGTTACATGCCTCCCATCGTATTTTCCAATCTGTTGGTGTCCAACAAGCATGTGTTGCCGAAATCCGAGGGATCCGTATTGAAGCAGATATTGGATGAGACGCATTTGCTGAAACTCTCCCATCAGGAGAACATCTTTACCATTCAGTTTGCTGCGCTGGACTTCCGCGACCCTTCGGAGATTCGCTATGCCTACATTCTGGAAGGATTTGAGGAGGCTTGGAATTATGTGGATAAGCAGCGGATGGCTATCTATACCAATCTTCCCAAAGGACATTACACATTTAAGGTGCGTTCCACCAACGCTGACGGTGTGTGGGTGGACAATACCCGTACTCTGTTTATCGAGGTGATGCCGTCATTTTGGGAAACGCCTTATGCCTATTGTCTTTATGTATTGGTTATTCTGGCAGTCATTATATCGGCTGTATATATCTTGTTTACCATCTACCGTTTGAAGCATCAGGTGGCTATGGAGCAGCAGATGACGAATATGAAGTTGCGCTTCTTCACCGACATTTCGCATGAATTGCGTACACCACTCACGCTGATATCCGGCCCGTTGGGATATGTGCTGGCTAATAAGAAGTTGCCCGCCGATGCCCGCGAGCAGTTGCAGGTGGTAGAGCGTAACACAGGCCGTATGCTGCGTCTTATCAATCAGATACTGGACTTCCGTAAAATTCAGAATCGTAAGATGAAGTTGCAGGTGCAGCGCATCAACGTTGTGCCCTTTACGCGTCGCATTATGAGGAACTTCCTGTCGGAAGCAGAGGAACACCGCATTGATTTCCTGTTCGAGACGGAGACCGAAGAACTCTATCTGTGGGTCGATGCGGACAAGTTCGAGAAGATTGTTTTCAACCTGCTTTCTAATGCTTTCAAATATACGCCGGACGGTAAGATGATAAAAGTCTTTATCCGCGAAAATGAAGATTCTGTGTCTGTCGGCGTGCAGGATCAAGGCATTGGCATTGAGGAAAATAAGAAGAAAACTATCTTCATGCGGTTTGAAAATCTGGTAAATCACAATCTGTTCAACCCCAGTACGGGCATCGGCCTTTCTTTGGTGAAAGAGTTGGTGGAGATGCACCATGCCGTTATTGACGTGGACAGCAAAGTGGGAGAGGGCAGTATCTTCTGGGTGACGTTCCACAAAGGGAAAGAACATTACGATGATTCCGTAGAATTTTTGCAGGACGATAATACTGCTGCTCAGACGCTGGCCGAACATGTTGCAGTTGACATTGAGCGTGGCCTCTCGCCTCAGGCGGAAAGCGATGAAGACGATATGCTGCATGATCGCTCAGGAGCGACGCGTGACATTATGCTGTTGGTGGAAGACAATTATGAGCTGCGTCTCTTCCTACGTAGCATTTTCACTGCGGATTATAATGTGGTGGAGGCTTCTGACGGTAAGGAGGGACTGGAGAAAGCACAGAAGTTCGTAC
The DNA here is from genome assembly GCA_944320945.1 of uncultured Bacteroides sp. Taxonomy (GTDB): domain Bacteria; phylum Bacteroidota; class Bacteroidia; order Bacteroidales; family Bacteroidaceae; genus Bacteroides. The sequence goes on from CALUJK010000054.1 coordinate 14,832, forward strand.
CCGATATCATTATCAGCGATGTGATGATGCCCGGTATGGACGGCATTGAAATGATTCAGTTATTGCGTTCGGACATAACGACCAGTCATATCCCGGTAATCTTATTGACTGCCAAAAGTTCCGTCGAAAGCAAGTTGCAAGGGTTGCAGTATGGCGCCGACGATTATCTCACAAAACCATTCAGCGCCACTTATCTGGAGGCTCGCGTCAAGAGTCTGTTGGCGCGTCGTAAGACGTTACAAGAACGTTATCGTCAGGACATCATGACGGCCTCTCCTTCGTCTGTCTTGCAGGAGGATGAAGTTGTTGACCAACCGTCGACGCCTGAGCTTTCGCCTGCCGACCAACGCTTTATGGATCGCTTGCTGGAGTTGATGGAGAAGAATATGGATAATGGAGAGTTGGTGGTGGACGACCTGGTGCGCGAGTTGGCTGTGAGCCGTTCCGTGTTCTTCAAGAAGTTGAAGATGCTGACCGGACTGGCACCCATCGAGTTTATCAAGGAAATGCGTATCAACCGTGCCGCCCAACTGATAGATACGGGAGAGTTTACCATGACGCAGATTTCCTATATGGTGGGCATCAATGACCCGCGTTACTTCAGCAAGTGCTTCAAGCAGAAGATGGGTATGACGCCTACTGACTATCGCGACCGTAAGAAGAATAATCCGGAAGAAAACCAATAGGAGAACTTCTCTTAATAGAAAAGAGGCTGCATCAAAACAAGAAACGGCATTGCTTTTAAAAGCAATGCCGTTTCTTGTTTTGATGCAGCCTCTTTGTATACATATGTTACTTTATGTATTTCTCTCTTTATACCCATTCAGAAGGTATTCTGAGAGGGGGTTGTTCCGAAGCCCTTCGGAGCACGGACGAAACAGCTTCGGAGCGTGCTTCAAAGGGCTTTCGAGCACGAGCCAAAAGGCTTCGGAGTAAATGGCCTGCTATGCAGACATTTTTTGTATGCATATTTTGTTGTCCGTAGGATTCACAGAACAAAGTTGGAATAAAAAAAGAGGGCCGCCTCCTTGTGGGAAGCCGCCCTCTTCATTGTTGAACCCTATGGAATAATCTAACAAGCTTTATTTCATGTTGATTGGGTCTGTGTTATTCTTCATACCAACGTGGGTCACCGATGCCCAAACGAATGATGTTGTTGTTCTGCAAAGTGAAGTCACCATTTGCAGGGTCAGCAAATAATTCCTCGGATGTGAGGCTGACATTGGTAATGTCTGCGTTGAAGTTATTGCCGGTAAAGTTGCAATCAGAAGTTAAGAATACGTTCAGTATAGTAGTCGTTCCTTTTGTGCGGATGCCCTTGCCACCAATCATACCGAAGATAGTGCTTTCAACTTTTACATTCGTATTATTTCCGTCTGCATCAACCAAATAGCGATCAGAAGCGTTTGGTACGTTATAGAAAGTACATCCCGTAAGGTTGACTTCACTTAAGTTACACTTTTTAGCTTGTATGAAATTGTGACTTACATTGTTGAATGTAGAATTAGTTATATTGATAGAACCGATAGTGTAAGCTGCATTGTCTATACGGAATACGGCATATCCACCGGCGCCGATATTTGTCACGACACAGTTGTCTATGTTAATTGTACCAAATGTGGCGGCATCTCCTTGTAAGCGGATGATGCTTCTGTCCATATCATTGATGATGCAATTGGTCAATGTGAATTCGTTTACATTCGGGGCATCGCTTGCATTAACTAAGTACTGGCAACCGTCGTCTACAATCGTTACGCCTTCGAAGCGGATATAAGCATGTGTTCCGCCAATTACCAGTGATTTCGGGAAGTTCAATACAGGACGTTCGCCTGGCAATGCAAAGAAAGTGACAGACATGCCTTCCGGAATGGCAAGGCCGGTTTCTTCACCCTCATCATCCACACCGTGCATGCTGATGGTTGTACCACCCGGCACACCGATAGTTACGTTGTAGCTGGTGGCACCTCCGGTAGCTTCTTGTGCTTGGGCTGCCAAGTCTTCCAGCAATGCATCGTCTATCAGTGTTACGCCGTCCGGCAATACATACTGTAGGTCACCCTCTGGCATTTCGGGCGATGTGGTTCCGGAAATTTCACCACGTTTCACATCTCCATTATAGATGACGAAGTCGTAAGTGGTTTGTGCGGAAAGTCCGGTAATTGTCACTTCGCTGGCAGCTATTTCGTCGGCGGTCAGTGTGCGTTCGGTTCCGGCATCATCCGGATTGTCTGCCACGTAGTAAACAATGCGTGTCACTTCCGCATCTTCCAACCAAGAAAGGCGGATAGTGCTGGAGGTCACATCGGCAGTGGCGATGGTGTAGAAGATTTGTTCACCATCGGTCACAAACGAGCGAAGGTCGCCGTCTTCGTAATAACTCCACAGGGATGGCTGTGCACCATCTTTGGAATAAGCGCGGATGCGGAGGAAGTACTTGGTCTCGCCGCTCAATCCCTCGATGACGTAGGGTGATGAAGTAATAGTCTCAATGCGTGAACCCTCGTGTTGTTCTTCCAGATAGAGACTGTCGGTATTTAGTTCCAACAGGTAGTAATCCACACTGCTCAAAGCGTCGAAAGTGACAGTCGCTGTGGTAGCGGAAGGGGTAACTTGGATGTCGTGTGCACTAAACGCACGGTTGTAATTGCTGTCTGTACCCCAGTCGTTGTCGTCAACGCAGGCTGCCAGACCCAAGGCTAATGCCCCGGTCAGCAGCATATATAGATTTTTCTTTGTATTCATATAAAGTCTTGATTTATGAAGTAGTTATCAGAATGGGAAATCGTATGAGTTCTGCAAGTGACCATTGGAGTCGTTGATGGTGGTACCGCCAATGGGGAATACGTGACGGTTAACCACATTGGCCGGTCCTTGGAACCCGCTGTTTTTATCATAGTTGACCAAACCGTTGCTGATGTAATTCAGCGCATTGTAGCTCGAATTGTTTTCCGGAATTACGCCATCTTTTTTCACGTTGCCCCAAAAACCGGTGCTTTCCCAACCTGCGGCTGCCAATTCCTGGTCATTCATATCTTCCAATTCGGTGGGGATTTCGTACCAGCAGACGGTGGAGTAGTCCACGCGATACCACTCTTCGGCATCGGGATCGACCTGATAGTAGAGTTCACGCACGTATTCATCGTTTTGGATGGCATTGCGGTAGCTGTCGAGCATTTCCACCGTTTTGTCTATCAAAAGTCCCCATCGGATGAGGTCGTATTTACGGATGGCTTCCCCGCCAAACTCCCACGCACGTTCGTCCACAATGGCATTGAAGAAATCCTCTTTGCCATTCAGTGCGGCAACGTATTGGTCTACTTTTTCTGCCTGGGCTTCTGTCGGGAATGCTCTTTTTCTTACTTCTGTCAATGCCTTTCTGGCGGTCATGCCACAAGTACCGGCACCATCGGGGCCTTGCAATTCATTTACCGCTTCTGCATACATCAGCAGGATGTCGGAATAACGCATTACAATCCAGTTGATGCCATAGCCTGTCTTGGTTTCAACTCCCAAGTTCATGTTGCGCCATGCATCAGTCATCTTACGGGGATCCCATTTTGCCACATAGATGCCCCATGGCGCATTCTTCATGGTCTGTGTAGAGGCTGCGGTGTTCAATTCGTAGGGTGCGCAAGTGACATCACGGCGCAAGTCTGCGTGGTCGAACGACATGAAGTAAGGGGCGGTCAGTTTTACTTTGCCCGATGAATTCTGGTAGCCAAAGTAGCTGCTGGTAGGATTAATACGGATACCTGCGGTGTAACCCATTTCGCCGGAGTAATTCAATCCATGAGCCACTTCGAAGATGTTCTCGTTGTAGGTCTGGTCTAGTGTGAGCTGGTTGCTGAGGTACCACTCGTTTTCATAGCTGGGATTGAGACGATGAGGCCCATTGGCAATGACAGCGTCCAGGCAAGCCAGTGCATGTTCATACAGTTCTCGGCGTTTGTCATCGCCCGGACGCATGGTAGGATAGGTTCCGTCGCTGTACCCTTCTTGACCTTCCCGTCTTTCCGCGAGGTCCACATAACCTTCTTTGCGCGTTTCTCGGATGGAGTAGCCGGCCTCAAACAAGGCGATGCGGGCAGCCAATCCGTATGCAAAGCCTTTGGTACAGCGTTCGCTGGTGTATCCGCTTTCGCCTGCCCAAGGCAATAATCCGGCAGCCTCTTCCAAATCTATTAATAGGCTGTCCATGATGTCGTCACGGTCGGTTTTTCCTAAATAAATGTTTGAACCGTCGGTTTTGGTAGATTCCATCTTCATGGGCACATCGCCATAGTTTTTGATGAGGTCGTAGAATATCATGGCACGAAGTGTAAGCGCTTCGCCCAAGTAATGGCAAAGGTTTTCATTTTCTTGGTATTCAGTAGAGCGGATGCCTTCAATGACTAAATTGGCATTTTCGATAATCTCGAACATTTCACTCCAGTTGTTGTTGAGGTTTGACCAATTGACCGGATTGTAATTGCATAATCCGCGTTCTCTGACAGCAACAACACTTTCGGCATCGAGCGCATCGACAATTTCAACGTCATTGTTCATACCGAAGTTTAGCGGTAGGCGCGATCCATAGGTGTGGTCGAGTACCAATCCGGCATAGACACGGTTGAGTGCCTGTTGGGTATTGGTTTCGTTGGTATATACGTTATCCGGGGTCAGTTCCGAGGGTGATGACTGGTCAAGAAAGTCGGAACATGCGGTTAGCGTAGCCAATCCGGTAACCCCTGCAAAAAAGATGGATTTAAATATATTTTTCATTGTCGTTTATTTCTTTTAGGTTTAGAATGTAACATTGATTCCGCCCACCACAGAATAGCTCTTGGGGTATGATGCATAGTCTACGCCCGGTGTCATCGGGGTGCTGGTACAACTGTCTACTTCAGGATCTACGCCGCTGTAGCCCGTGATGCAGAACAGATTGTAGCCTGTGACATAAATGCGTACGTTCTTCATGTGCATTTTCTGAACGAAAGGCTTGGGTAACGTATAACCTAAAGATATGGTTTGCAAGCGGAGGAATGAAGCGTCTTCCACATCCCAGCTGGTAAGCGGACGAACCGTTACTGTGGCAGGGTTGTAGATGGATGCGCTGCTGTTGACTTGATTGATATAGCTGTAGTAGGCATCTTCGCCGTTGGCAGAAATATAATCGTTGGCAAAGCTGCTGGCAAGCATGTTTTCACCGGTTACAGGGTCAATACGCGACCAACGGTTGGCTAAAGTGAAATTGGTATTCACGTTGCGGTTTTTACGTGAGTTATCGTAGAAGCTGGATGCTGCCTTGGTCGCATTGACAACTTTGCCGCCAATTTTGTAGTTGAAGAAAATGTTAAAGTCGAAGTTCTTCAAGAAACGTCCGTTGAATCCGAAACCGCCGGAAACAGGGTGAATGGTGTTGCCTAAACGGACCTTGTCCTTGGTGTCTATCACGCCGTCATCGTTTACGTCTTTCAACTTCATGGTACCCGGTTCGAGGCTTCCGGAAAGAATACCAATGGAGTTGGCTGCTACAGGTTTGCCTTCGTCGTCGGTGCGGATAGCCCATTCGGAACCGGTCCACTGCAAGTCGTTGGTGGTATAGGCACCGTCATAAATGTAGCCGTATACTTCACCTAGACGTCCGCCTTCTTCCAAATAGAAGTCTTCTTGGCTGATGGCGCTTGAACCGGACCATCGGCTGCTTTCCCATGTGGCACCACCGGGGTATTTGTCAATTTTGCCGCGGTTGTAAGCTATATTGAATGTGAAATTCAATCCCCAATCTTTTTTGTCGGCGAGCACAGCGTCTGCCACAAATTCCACACCCTTGTTGGAAGTCTGTCCTACGTTCTGGTATTGGTATTGATAGCCGGAAGCACCGGGCAAAGTCTGGCGCATCAACAGGTCTTTGGTGGTGTTCCAATAGAGGTCGATGCTACCGCTCAAGCGGTTGTTCCAGAATCCGTAATCGATACCGAGGTTGCGGGTAATGGTTGTTTCCCATTTCAGGTTCGGATTTGCCAAGATGGTTCCACGGTCGAGCATGGTTGCGGTTGATTCGTCGAAATAGATTGCTTTATCATCAGTACCTGCCAATGCGTATGTGGTGTACATGTAGCGGGCATCGATGCGGTTGTTACCTGCTGTACCGAATGAGAGACGGAGTTTCAGGTTGGAGAGCCAGTCTGTGGTATTTTCCATGAAAGCTTCATCGCTGATACGCCATGCAATGGCTCCGGAAGGGAACACGCCCCAACGGTTGCCGTCGCTGAATCGGCTGGAACCATCGGCACGGACGGTTGCAGTCAGCAGGTAACGGTCGAAGAGGTTGTAGTTGATACGACCGAAGAAAGAGGACATGTTGTCTTTAATGCCGATATAACTTTCAGTAGGCAGTGCTGTACCGTTACCCAATTGCGCCAACACTTGTTCTACCGTTGTGTTCATACTGAAATTTACCGAGGTAAGGTTTGTGTCCGTGTATTGGGAACTGGAAAGTTCCTGACCTACCATGACGTTGAATTTGTCGTTCTCAGTAAAAAGATTCTTCATGTCATATGTAATGGTGTTTGCCAAACGCCATTCTTTTTGGATACGCTTGGTAAAGTAGGCCTGCGGACGACCGGAATAACCAAACTTGGAGTTGCTGGTAGCTTGGTACTCCCATACTTGGTCGGTGTTGTTGCGTCTCCACCCGTAACCGTATTCTGAACGGAATTTCAGCCCTTTAATAGGTTCCCACGTCAGACTGGCATTGGCATTGTTCTGTAAGCGGGTCTGTTTCTTGTAGGTTGACACGGTGCGTTCGTAAGGGTTGTATTCCCTGGTATTGCTTTCATCATCACTAAGGTCTTCTGTCAGTGCATCGACCGGCTGGAAAATGACGGAACGTGCAACGATAGAATAAGCCTTGCTTGATTCTTGCGTGTCGGCGCCACCGCTCAAACCGTCGATTTCGGTATAGGAGAAACGGTTGTTGAAATCAAAGGTCAACCATTTGTTGAGTTTGGTTTGCAATTTTGCCGTGATGTTGTTTCTGGAGTAGCCAGAACCAATCATGATGCTCTTTTCGTCGTTTCTGGAGTAGCTGACGGAGTATTTGGTCTCTTTGGTACCACCACTGACACTGACGTTGTACTGTTGCTGATTGCCGGTGCGTCCAAACAATTCTTCCTGATAATTGCGGCCAACTTTGGAACGGTAAATATCCATGTCTTGCCAGTTACCATAGTAGTCTCCGGTTTGATCCAATTCCTGTTGGTACAATACGTATTCGTAAGGACTCAAAACGGCAACTTCGCCGACACGTTTACGCATACCAAACGATGCGCCGAAGTTGACTTCCGGTTTGCCTTCACGTCCGGATTTGGTCGTGATAATGATAACGCCGTTAGCACCCTTGGCACCGTAAATAGCTGTTGATGATGCGTCTTTCAACACATCGATGCTCTCGATGTCCGCCGAAGCGATGTCGCTGATGCTGCTTACCGGGAAACCGTCAACGATGTAGAGAGGCGAGTTGTCTTGCGACAACGAGCCACCACCACGCACACGGATACTGATTTCCGCATCGGGTGAACCTTCTGTGGTGGTGATTTGCACACCAGCCATCTTACCGGTGAGAGCCTCTGACACGTTGGTTACCGGCACGGCTGCCAGTTCTTCAGACTTCACCGAAGCTACAGAACCGGTCAAGTCTCTTTTCGACACCGTACCATAACCGATTACGACCACCTCTTCCAATGCTTGGGAGTCGTCTTCCATCGTTACGTTTACAACAGATTTCCCATTCACCGCTACTTCTTGTGTCTTCATGCCGACATACGAGAAGACGAGGGTAGCATTGGAGGGAACAGAGATTGAGAAGTTACCGTCAATGTCAGTAATCGTACCATTACCGGTATTCCCTTTTTCTACTACGGAAGCGCCGATTACGGTTTCTCCCGTCTTGTCTTTCACAGTACCTTTTACGGTAACATTCTGCGCCGATACGCTGAGCGTTATCGCGGCTACTAATAAGAATAGTAGCGTGTAGCGCATGCTTTTCATCTTGTTAGACATTCCTTGCGTTTTATAAATTAGAAAAAGTAAATAAATAATAATGTGTTCGTACACATTGTTTATACATCATTGCAAATGTAAACGAATGCAAAATCTGAAATGTGGAATAATTGTTTTTAGGATGAGATTTTTTGTTGTTTATGACAATCATCTACCGGCGGATGCCGTTTTTATATGTTGTAGAGCATGTTTCCTCCCATTCTGTCAAAAAATCCACCTCGCCCGTGTTTTCTGAGCCTACATTTGATAATTATTAATTAATAAATAAAAAGATGTGATGACAAAATTAGGATTTTATTTGCTGTGCAGTTGCTTCTGTTTGTGGATGGGGGTGACTGCTTGTTCGGATGACGAACCGTTGACGGACGATGACATTGAACAGCCGGAGGAACCAACTGAACCGGAAGAACCGACTGAGCCAGAGGAGCCAGAACCGGAAGTGCCGACTATGGACCCGGTAGGCGAGTTGAGGGCTTTCCCCGGTGCCGAGGGCTACGGACGTGATGTAATAGGCGGACGTGGCGGTGCTGTGTATCATGTGACGAAACTGACTGATGATGGGTCGGAAGGAACGCTACGTTGGGCGGTGCAGCAGAAGGGTGCACGCACGATTGTGTTTGATGTGGCTGGTACCATTCATTTGCAGAAGGAATTGAAGACAAGTAACGACTTCTTGACTATCGCAGGACAGACTTCACCGGGTGGCATTTGCATTGCCGATTATCCTTTTACAATTAATTCCAATAACGTGATACTACGCTTCCTGCGTTTTCGCCCCGGAGATGCCAGTGAATGTGACGGACTGGGTGGTACGGATAAGAATAATATCATTGTAGATCACTGCTCGGTGAGTTGGAGCGTGGATGAATGTCTGTCCGTTTACGGCAATAAGAACTCTACGGTGCAATGGTGTATCGCTGCACAAGCCTTGCATACATCGGTTCATGAGAAAGGTGCCCATTGTTATGGTGGTAATTGGGGTGGTACGTATGCATCATATCATCACAATCTGATAGCACATTGTAAGAGCCGTACACCGCGCCTTGGCCCGCGCCCAAGCACGCAGCTTAATGAATATGTAGACATCCGTAATAATGTATTCTATAACTGGAATGGAGAAGGCTGTTATGGGGGCGAGAACATGCATGTGAATATCGTGAATAATTACTATAAGCCGGGGCCGGCCACCAAAGGCAATAGGCAGTATCGCATTGCGAAGATTGGTGTACGTACGGAAGAATATGTGACGGACGATGACGGTACCTATAATGACTGGTATCCTTCGTTACACAAATGGGGTACATTCTACGTGACCGGGAATAAGGTGGAAGGGCACAGCGATGTGACTGCTGATAACTGGACGAAAGGCATCTACGAGCAGCAGAACGGTAAAGATGTAGACAACTTGTGGACAGAAGAAACCAAGGCTGCTATTCGCAGTAATGCGGAAGTGGTAGACGGTTCAAACGTGACGACCCAAACTGCAGATGATGCCTATAACTCCGTATTGGCATACGTTGGCGCCTGCAACTACCGCGATGCATTGGACGAGTTAATCCTTGGCGATGTGCGCAACAAGAAAGCAACTTGCACGGCAGAAGGTAACGAGGATGGGTATATCAATAAACCGGAAGAAGTAGCTGGTGCTATCGAGGTGGATGCCACGAATTATCCCATCCTGAATACCGACGCCAACCGCAGTGTGACCGACACTGACGGCGACGGTATGCCCGATGCATTTGAGACCGAGTATAACCTCGACCCCAATGATGCAACAGACGGAAATGAAAAGACCCTTGATCCGGGTAAACAATATACCAATCTGGAAATGTACTTGCACCATCTGGTGAAAGACATTATGGTAGTTAACGGGTAAGTAAATGCAGAATTTCTTCTGCACAATCCACCATGTAGCGTGGATTGTATGCCTCTAATTCAGCCCGCGGGCGGAAGCCCCATGTGACACCGCAAGCCGTGACGCGGGCATTGATGGCAGTTTGCATATCAACGGCAGAGTCGCCCACGTAGAGTACATCTTCGTGGGCGATTTTTGTAAGGGCAAGGATGTCTTCCACGATGGTCGGGTCCGGTTTTACGGGGATTCCTTCGCGCTGACCGAATACGGCTTTGAAACGGATGTTGGGGAAATAGTGTACAATCAGTTTCTCTGTGGCTGCCTGATACTTGTTAGAGGCTACGGCCAATTGAAAACCACGGGATTGCAATTGCTCCAACAGTTCGGGAATGCCCGGATAGGGACGGCTTTTGTCGGCATTGTGCATGTCGTAGTAGGGAACGAAGTGCTGGCGGACGCGCAAGATGTTTGCCTCCGTCTTTTCACCTTCGGGCAGTGCACGCTCAAACAGCTTGTTGATGCCGTTGCCCACCATGAACGGATAAGCAGATTCCGGATGGGTGGGATAGCCGAGGGTTGACAACGCATAATTGGTGCTTTGCGCAAGGTCGGCAATGGTGTTCAGCAAGGTGCCGTCTAAATCGAAAATAATTAACTTTTTCATCTCGTAGATACGTTGTTTTTAAGTCTTAAATGACTTTCGTATTGTGCGGCAAAGATAGGACTAATTTGTCGTTTTCGGATAGGGATTTCCGTCCTTTGTCGCTAAGAATTTTTTTTGTCATGGGAGGATTAAAAAGAAAACGGCTGTATCAAAATATGGATTGACTGCCATATTTTGATACAGCCGTTTTGCCTTTAGCTCTTACCTATGTAAGTGCTTATTTTTTGGTGATGCGGAACCAATCTACGTCTGCCCAGCCACCGTCGTTGGTCTTGATGTGCGGACGGGTGCAGAAAGTACCGACTTTGGCGCCAATCCATTGTCCTTCGCGTGCTTGGAAGGCTTCGCCCAGCGGTTGATACTTTTTGCCGTCGAGGCTGTAGCTAAAGTTACACATTACTACCCAGTCGTGGCCGCCTTCGCTCTTGGTAATGCGGTCTTTGTCGTTGCAGGTGAACTTCACGCGCAGATATACGGTGTTGTCCGTCAGATTGGCAGAACCGTTCACTTGTTCGGGCTTGCCTTTATCAGCCTGCTTGCAGGTGACTTGGGAGAGGGTAAGTCCATTTTCAGTGTTCTCCAGAATGAGCCCGGCATAGTCACGTCCCATTACTACCAGACCGGTACGTTCGCCTTTGTAGCGCTTGTCCGGCGTAAAGGTCAGTTTCATGGTAGCGGTAAAGTTCTTGGCAGGTGTCTTTTGCAACAACAGATTGGCTACGTCCCACAAGTTTTTGTAGTTTTCTACTACCGGATAGGAGTAAAGACGTACAAAGCCTTGGTCGCCTGCGTAGTATGCCCATTTCTCATTGATGTTGGCATGCCATTGCCATTGTGGTGAGAGGGTAAATCCGTTAAACTCATCGCTTTCCTGCGGATTGCATACGGGATAAGTCTTGCCTACGTTGGGTTTCTTATATGTCAGTACAGGCTCACCGCAACCGTCACCATCTTTGTCAATGCCGATGACAGGCCAGCCATCCACCCACTTCATGGGTTGCAGATGTACCAAACGGCCGTATGCACCTACGTCCTGGAAGTGCAGGAACCAATCCTCGCCGGTAGGAGTATCGACCCATGCACCCTGGTGAGGGCCGTTGACGGGAGTGTTGCCCTGTGCCAATACAGTCTTCCATTCATAGGGACCGTACACGTTCTTGGAACGAAGTACCACTTGCCAGCCGGTAGGAACACCGCCTGCGGGGTGGAAGATGTAGTAATACTCACCTCTCTTGTACATCTTCGGACCTTCACATGTCTGATGTGCTTCGTGTCCGTCGAAGATGATGCGTGAGGGAGTGATGGCTTTGGTGGCATCGCTGTTCAGCTCGCAGATGGCGATGACACTCTTTAACTGGGCACGGCTGCCGGCATAGGCGTGTACCATGTAAACCTTGCCGTCTTCATCCCAAAACGGGCAGGTGTCGATGATACCTTTACCGGGTTTCACTAATACCGGTTCGCTCCACGGTCCTTTGGGGTCTTTGGCTTTCACCATGTATGCGCCTTGGTCAGGGTCTCCCCAAAAGATGTAGAACTCACCGTTGTGGTGACGGATGGCCGGCGCCCAGATATGGTTGCCGTGTTGCGGACGTTCGGGCGTGGTGACCGGCTCCAGTTTATAGGGAACGGCAGCACCGATGATGCTCCAGTTTACCAGGTCTTTGGAGTGTAGAATCTGCAATCCGGGCAGGCAGTTGAAGCTGGAAGAAGTCAAGTAGAAGTCGTCGCCTACACGAATGGCATCGGGGTCGGAATAGTCGGCCAGCAGTACCGGATTCTTGTACTTGCCGTTACCCAAGTCCGGGCTCCACACCTCGGAAACATAATTCTTTTCTTGCGCAGCCACAGGCAGGGCAAGTAGCAGGCCGAGGCCTAAAAATGCTTGTTTGAATCTCATGGTTTGTGTTTATTAAGTTAGTGAAATATGTTGTTGATTCTTCAACCGGAATTACTGTAAAATCTTTACTTCAACGGGGTGTTGCAGGGCTTCTTTCCATTGGCGCATGTAGGCAAACCACGCATTGGCATCGGGATAGCCGAATGTCTCTTTGCGAGAAGTGAACATGGTGTAGTAATGGAAATGGTCGTTGCCCGGTGCAGACAAGGTGTAGAGGAAGTTGTCTGCGTCTTTTACTTCTTTGCGGACATACTCTTTAGGAATGTAAGTGGCAAGGCCGATGGTCTCTTTGGCATAGGTTACTGTATCATTTACCGGCCAGTGGCGTCCCCAGCTTCCCACTAATCCTTGGTGGTCGGAGTCGGAGACCGTCTCGTTGCCCATGACATTCTGAACGCCGGTGCAGAATACTTCATCTTTCAGCGGAGCAGAAAAATAAGTCTCTACACGCAGGTCACGGTGTCCGGCATAAAGGATGTACCGGTTGGTCATGTCAAGCTTCTTTCCTTGATATTCCCAGCCTTGTACGGTTATGTCGATGATGGTGCGTATCGGGCCAAAGGCAAGGATGCGCTCCGTGCGGGTGGCAATCGGCTTGATGTGAGTGGCTTTGCTACCGTCCCATCCCTTCAGGGCGCCGACACCGCAACTGTTGCCTACCATCAGCACGTCGTCACCAAAGCCACGTGCCAGTTGTTCTTTATTGGGGTAGAACTGGCTTTCTGCCAATTCGAGCCCTTTGTTGAATTTACCGTAAGGGTCAACGGTCTGTTTTTCATTGAAATAGACGCGGTAGCCAACTAATTCGGATTCGAACATCGGTCCGTGTCCGTGAAGCATGTTGTAGAAATTGGTAGTACCGGGCACGGTGATGGATTCTACCGGGGCATGCTTGCGCTTTTTGCCGTCGCCACGTACCAACATGGTGGCAAAGACGCGTGAGGGGTACTCTTTCTGAGCTTCGATGGACGAAAGGGTTACATTCAGTCTCTTCTTACTGTTGGCAGGCATGTTGATGACAAATGCCAATTCGTCGGCTTTCCGGTCTCCGTTTAGGTCGTCCAGTTGCGAAGGAATTTCTAAGTTCCCTTCGGTTACTATGGCCGAACGTACTTGGAAAGAGGTCTTTATCTGATGAAGGTCGATGACGACCGGTTCGTCGGTTTGGGGCTTGTTCCACGAATTGTTCAGTTCAATAATAATCTGAGTCGTTTCAGTTTGTTGGGCATCTACGTATAGGGGCATCAGTAGGCCGCAACACAGACTGGCGAGTGTAACATACATTTTTTTCATATCTTTCTGCTGTTTTATTTATTCCATCCGGCTTTGTTGAATGGTTGTGTTTCAATCTGCTCAGGGTCGATACAGACGTGCTTGATGCGTTGTCTGCGCCATGTATAGACGATATGTACCTTTCCGTCCTCTGTTTGTATCACTGACGGATAGGAGTATTGGTTGATGGGGGAATCTTCCAATATAACGGCTGCTTCCCAATGTTTGCCGTCCGGACTGATGGCTACATTGATGGGAGTACGGTTCTTCTTTTTGCCTTTGATGTAATGATAGTGGTTGTACACCAACAGGAAGCGGCCGTCTTTCAGCGTGATGCCGTCTATGCCGGAATTATTGCTGGGCAGGGTGGTGAAAGAGAGGGGAGACCATGTCTCTCCGTTGTCGCTGCTCCATGTCTCAGCCAACAGACCGTTGTTTTGAGTGCGGCATATCGCTTGCAGTCTGCCGTCCGGATGCACCAGAATGGTCGGCTGTATGGCTTGAATGGTGCTGAACTGTTGGTTGCTGCGCTTTACGCTGTCTGTTTCTTCTATTTCCTGAGCGGCAATCGGACCGGTTGTTTTCCACGTGTCTCCTTCATCATCGCTAATCTCAAAATGAACTTGCCAACCGTTTTCACCTTCTGTGCTACTGGGGCATATCATGCGTTTCCCTATCCAAACGGGCTTGTTCTTGATGGGGCCAAGGATGTCTTGAGGCAATGCTTCGGGCTGGCTCCAGGTCTTGCCGCAATCGGATGAACGGATGACGTATCCGCTCCATCCGGCAACGTTGATTCCTACTTTGTAGTACAGTTGCAATTCGCCTGACGGTGCAACGTTGAGAACCGGATTCCAGCAGGCATATTTAGTACCGTCTATCATGCCGTCTGCCACTTTTTGTGGGGCTGTCCATCCTTTGTCGGTCAGTCGGCTGACCCAGATACAGCAATCCGGATTTTTCTCTTTGGTACCTCCGAACCAAGCTGCAATCAATCCTTCTTTCGTCTCGGCGATGGTAGAAGCATGGCTTTCGGGGAAAGGTGGATAGGAGCAAATGAATTCGTCGGTTGTTATTCCTTTGCGGCCTTTCCCGTAATCAATCTGTTTCTCGATGTGGAAACGGTAGTTGCCTGAGCCGATGCGGCAGAGTGTATAGTTGCCCTCACTGCGTAGGATGGTAAGGTCTTTGACGCGTTGCAGCGGTTGACCGCTCTCGGTGATTTTTTGCGTGTCTTTGTTGGGCAGCCAAACTTCAGCAGTTGTATTGGCGGGGATGGTGATGTTCCATTCGTAGTCGGTGGCGGTTTGCTGCCAGTGACTTTCTACTTTGCCGTAGGGAGTGGTGTGGCTTGCCTTGATATAACCGATTTCTTCCACATCGAATGCAGGCTTCATGGTGAGTGACTTGAAACCGGGAGTTGCCGCCTGGATGCCGGCCAAATGCTGGAAACAGAATGGAAGGAAGTCGCCTAACAGCATGACGTGGTTGCCGCTGTTCATGGCTGGGTTGGCTGTATCGCCGTTCCATAGTTCCCAAATGGTGGTAGCGCCTTTGGCGGCCATATAACCCCATCCGGGGTATTTGTTGTGAGTGGCTAATACGTATGCTACGTCGTTTCTGCCCATTTGGTGCAGGGTGCGCATCAGCCACTGAATGCCGATGACGCCGCATTGGATGGTGGCGTTGTAATAATCTACGGACTTATCGATGATGTTGTGTGCCGCAGCTGATGCTTGTTCGGCGTCGGTCATTCCGAAAGCCAAAGGCAATAAATTGGCGGTTACCGTGTTGTTGCCATATTGTTTGGTTTGCGGGTTCCAGAAGGTCCGGTTGAATCCATCTTTGACGTGCGCAGCCAATTGGTCGTATTGCTCGGCATCTGCATGTAATTCTAACAGACGTGCGAACTTGGCCATCAGCTGCAGGAGGTGGTAGTAATAGGAAGTGGCTATTAGTTTTCCGTCGGTGATGCGTGCCGGGTCTTTGGAGTGTATCAATTCCGGAGATTCGGGCGGAAGACACCAGTCACCGTAGCGGTCGCGGGTGATGATGTAGTCTTTGTTCATGTATTCGTCGCGCATATGCTGCATCCACAGTTTCATGCCCGAATAATGTTTGCGGATGGGGCGTATATTGCCATACTGTTCGTACAGCATGTCGCTGATGAAAACAAATGCTGCCGGCCACGTGATGTTGTCGGTATAGTAGTACCAGAAAGCGGGGGCTACGTCGGGGATGCAACCGTCGATGCGCTGCGCTTCGTGGATGTCGTCCATCCATTTGGCATATAACGGGGCGCATTCCATCAGGAAACTTTCTCCTAAAGCACCGGTTGCACGGTCTCCCAGCCAAGACTGACGCTCGTCACGTTGCGGGCAGTCTACCGGCATCCCCTTATAATTGCCGCGAATACCCCAGTAGGCGTTTTTAATGAGTTGGTTCAAGGTCGGGTTATCGCATTCGAAACTGCCTGTTTGTGGCATGGCATCGTTAACAACCTCGCCCAGGAAATGTTCGGGAGTGGGTTTCCCCGGATAGCCGGTTACTTCTACATAACGAAAACCGTGATAGACAAAGCATGGTGCCCATTCCTCGGTGCCTTCTCCTTTCAGTACGTAGATGTCTGTGGCTTTGGCGTCGCGCAAATTGGCCGTATAGATTTCTCCGTCGGGCTGTAATGTTTCGGCAAAACGTAGTTTGATGCTGTCTCCTGCTTCCCCTTGTGCAGTGAGGCGTATCCATCCTACCATGTTCTGCCCCATGTCGATGATGTATTTCCCCGGAGATTGGAGACGGATGCTTTTCGGTTTTATCTGTTCGACCACTTTCATGCCGGGTATCATCTGTCCGCGGGGGAATCCGGAAGGGATGGCTACTCTTTCGGCGGGTAGCCAATGACTGTCGTCATAGCCTGTTTCAGTCCAGTGGCCTAGTTCTTTACGGGCATCGTATTCTTCTCCGTTGTATTCGTTGTTGCTGCGGATGGGACCATCGGCAGTTAGCTTCCAGTCTGTGTTAGTGGCGATGGTTTCCCGGCTGCCGTCCGTATATTCTACAATCAGATTCATGCGTACCTTGGGGTAGCCGAAGTTGTGAATCTTATAAGTACGATAGTTTTGCTGCATGGTGTGGTAACGGCCGTTACCTAGCGTGATGCCGATGGCATTGTCAGCTTGTGAAGCTAAGAGATGGGTTACATCGTAGCTGTTGTAGAATACAGTTTTTCGATAGTCTGTTGGTGCAGGTGCCAATACATAGTCACCAACTCGTTTGCCGTTGATGAAGCATTCATACAATCCGAGGCCGCAGATATGCATGGTGGCCTCTTTGACTTGTTTCTTTAAATGGAATTCTTTGCGTACATAGCGGGCTGACATGCGTGACCAACGGCTGTCTTCATCGCCGGGCATACAACGGTCTATGCCAATCCATCGGCCTTTCCAGCGCACTTCGCCCATGAGTCCCATGCCCCAATGTGCCGTTTTGCTCCATTCACTTTCGCCGACATTGGTGTGAATGCGTACTTTCCAATAATAACGTTTGTTAGGGGTAAGTTTCGGCCCTTGATAATCAATCCAGATGGAAGCATCGGATTGTACTGTGTTTGAGTCCCAAATGTCTGCACTGTCTTTGGCCAGTTTTTCGGGGGTAGAGGCTACCAGTATCCGATAAGCAGTCTGTTGTGTATTCCGTTGGTCACTCAGGATGCGCCAGCTGAATCGTGGTGTTTCAATGTCTAAACCCAATGGGTTGACTAATTGTTCTGTCCGTAAGTCTGTGACTTGAATGGAAACGCTCCATGCTGCTTGCACGAAGAAGCAGCACAGAGCGACCCAAATAAATCTTTTTACCTTAAAAGTCATAACAGCAATTACATCTCAATAGCTTGTGCCTTAGATGTCAGATTCTCGTGTGTTTGTCCGTTAACCTTGACGCCTTTGGCATTCTTTATCTGTAATGTATTTCCGGTAGTCTTCACTTGTACATTTTCCAGTGAAACATTTTCGGACTGACTAATGATGATGCCTTCTTTGGCTTCACTGATGATTACATCCTTGATATTTACGTTCTGGATAGGCATTTCGGGCAGTCCGTTGAAGAACATGGCACGTCCTGCGCCTTTACAAACAACGTTTGATATATGGATGTCACGGAATGCGGGTGTCTCTTCGGTAACGGGGGGGATGGCTGCTTTCATACGTTTTGCCAAGTCTTCGTCACTTTCTTCGCCGGCACCTTTTCCGCCATAGAACAGGTCAAACAGCAACGCTTCGTGTGGAATATCGATCATGTGGATGTTATTGATGTAGATACCTTCCACTACACCACCGCGTCCACGGGTACTCTTGAAGCGCAGACCTACGTCAGTACCTAAGAATGTACAGTCGGATACATATACGTTCTTCACGCCTCCTGACATTTCACTACCTACAACGAAACCACCATGACCGTGCAATACAGTATTGTTCTTTACAATAATGTTTTGGCAAGGCTCACCACGGTCACGTCCGTCTTTATCCTTACCGGACTTGATACAGATAGCATCATCACCGGCATCGAAGATACAGTTGATAATAAGGGCGTTATTGCAAGATTCCAAATCTAAGGCATCACCGTTTTGTGAATACCAAGGATTGAAAACCTTTACATTGTTCAGAGTGATATGTTCGCATGACAATGGGTGCAGGCACCATGCCGGTGAGTTCTTGAATGTTACGCCTTCTAACAGTACTTTCTTACTCTTTACAATATTCAGTAAGACAGGACGCAGCCACGGACGTACTTCATTCCATTCTTCTTCGGTTGTAAGTCCTTCCGGAGTATTGAATTCCTTTGTAGCCTTGGCACCTTTCAAAGCACCGGCAGTAGGATACCAGATGTCGTTATCCACTACACCGCCCGAGGCAACTAACGATTTCCATTGCGAAGCGGTCAGCTTGCCTTTCTTTACCGGACGCCAGCTATCGCCGGAGCCGTCAAAAGTACCATAACCTGTAATAGCTATGTTTTCAGCATTATAAGCAGAAATCGGAGATTGACAGCGACGTGTATTCAGTCCTTCGAAAGATGCGTCGATGATGGGATAAGCATTGAAATCGTCTGTGAAAACGACCAATGCGTTTACTTCTGTATAAAGATTGACATTACTTTGCAAAACGATGGGGCCTGTCAGCCAGACACCTGCGGGGATAACAACTTTACCTCCTCCCTTGGCGTTCACATCTTTAATGGCATCGTTGATGGCTTGGGTGTTCAGCGTGATGCCGTCTCCCTTGGCTCCGAAGTCTACGATGTTAACTGTGTAGTTGGGGAAAGTCGGTTGTTGTACTTCGGGCATGCTGAACGGCAGCTCTGCCACATTAAATAATTGCTGCTTACCTGCATTGTTGTCTGTCACCGGTTGGGCACATTGTGTCAGCCATAGCGGGAGTGAAATCACTGTCAGTGCAAGCAAGGTTTGTTTAATACGTGTGTTCATTCGTGATACTTTTTATAAATAAATAGATGAATATCGGGTTGTGGTATTTTGGTAATGCAAAGATTTGTTTCAAAGTTTCTTATTGTTTCCCGCAAACGACTCTCACGAGCGGCATGCGGGAAGAACAACAAGTGATTCATGTTAACCTAATTCTAACCTTAAATAAATATTATGAAAAAAACCTCTTAATTACCGGTTACAAATGTAGCGTTCTTCCAGCAGATGAATGTGTACTATTTGTCAGTTTTAGTGGATTTTTTGTGTTTCGGCCGTTTATTGAGGACGGAATTCACAATCTTATACAGATTCTTCGTATCTTTGCCGCTGAAATTTTTAAAATATAAAGTATGAGTTACAATTTGTTGAAAGGGAAAAAGGGCATTATCTTCGGTGCCCTGAATGAACAATCCATTGCTTGGAAAGTAGCAGAGAAAGCTGTAGAAGAAGGTGCTACCATTACGCTGTCCAATACACCGGTTGCCGTGCGTATGGGTGAGGTTTCTGCACTGGCTGAGAAATTGAATTGTGAAGTAATTCCTGCCGATGCCACCAGTGTGGAAGATTTGGAGAACGTGTTCAAACGCTCTATGGAGGTGTTAGGTGGACAAGTTGATTTCGTGTTGCATTCCATCGGTATGTCGCCTAATGTACGTAAAAAACGCACGTATGACGATTTGGATTATGATATGTTAAACAAAACGTTGGATATCTCCGCTATTTCTTTTCATAAGATGATACAAACTGCCAAGAAAATGAACGCCATTGCTGAATATGGTTCTATCTTGGCTTTGAGTTATGTGGCTGCTCAGCGTACTTTCTATGGTTACAACGATATGGCTGATGCAAAAGCATTGCTTGAAAGTATTGCCCGTAGTTTTGGTTATATTTACGGTCGTGAGCACAATGTTCGTGTCAATACGATTTCCCAGTCTCCGACTATGACTACTGCCGGTTCGGGAGTGAAGGGCATGGATAAGTTGTTCGATTTTGCAAACCGTATGTCTCCGCTGGGTAACGCATCGGCAGACGAGTGTGCAGATTACTGTATTATGATGTTCTCCGACCTTACCCGTAAAGTGACTATGCAGAATCTTTATCACGATGGTGGTTTCTCCAGTGTCGGAATGAGTCTCCGTGCCATGAATACGTATCAGAAAGGTTTGGAAGAGTACATGGATGCGAATGGAAATATCATCTACGGTTAAGCAAGCGTTATTTGTTTGAAAGAATAAGGAAAAGGTGTCTGCAAAGGCACCTTTTTGATATAAAACGCATATTATGGAAACAGCTCTCTATCTTATTCCTTGTACATTAGGTGATACACCTGTGGAAACCGTATTGCCGGAGTATAATAAGGCCATCGTGCAAGGAATTCGCCATTTCATTGTGGAAGACGTACGTTCGGCGCGCCGATTTTTGAAGAAAGTAGACCGGGAGATAGATATAGATGCTTTAACTTTTTATGCCCTAAACAAGCATACTTCGCCGGAAGCCATTTCTGGCTATTTAAAGCCGTTAGAGGCCGGTGAACCGATGGGCGTGATTTCCGAAGCAGGATGTCCGGCAGTGGCTGATCCGGGTGCGGATGTCGTAGCCATTGCACAGCGGCGTGGTTTGAAAGTAGTGCCGTTAGTTGGACCATCCTCTATCATACTTTCTGTAATGGCATCTGGATTTAACGGACAGAGCTTTGCTTTTCATGGTTATCTTCCTATTGAGCCGGGTGAACGTGCTAAGCGCTTGAAGTTTTTGGAGCAACGTGCGTACACAGAGCATCAGACGCAGCTTTTCATAGAGACACCTTATCGGAATAATAAAATGGTGGAAGATATTCTGCATAATTGTCGTCCGCAAACCCGCCTGTGTATTGCCGCTAACATCACGTGCGAGGGAGAGTATATCCGTACGCGCACTGTCAAAGAGTGGCAAGGCCGAGTGCCGGACTTGTCTAAGATTCCCTGTATATTCCTTATATATAAATAGCAACGTTATGACATAGGGGGGCAGTCCGGTGTCTGTGTCAGCAGGCGGTTGAAGTAGTAGATGCCGAACTGATTGAATAACCACGCCAGCAGCAGTACCGTCGGAGGCAGAATGTGGAACAAAATCCTATAGACTAAATCCGTTAACGGTCGGCATACCCACAAAGCAACGGCGAAAACCAGAATGTGCAAGGTGACTAAGATAAGCAGTACACGTACCGATACGATAGTTGACTCGATACTGTGCAGGTGCTGCCGGTGAAGATTGATGTTACTATTTGCTGTTGTGGCTAAAAAAGTGGAAAAGAGAACATGATTCAGATAGAAGAGAGCAGCCATCGCCCATAGACTAAGCTCCAATGTGAGTGACAGAAGTCTGTAGTCATTAGTGTCGAAGATAAAAAGTACAGCGCCGGCAAGCAATATCAGCAGAATGGTCGATGCATACAGAATTATGGGCGTGATATGCGGATACCGCCGTTTCCAACCGATGCAACACAATACTGCTACTCCAAAGCCTGCATATATCGCTACATCATGCGCTGTCCATTCGGAAAGCAGCATGGTGACTATCACGGGCAGATAGCCCAGTGACTGATTATATGCGGATGATAACCGGATTGTTGTGCCCATGTTTTCCGTTGTCCTTTTATGAAGTAACAACGGACATTAGGCAAATGTTCCTTTTAACTGTTCCTTTTTTATGCTTTCGTTTCTCTTTTTTGCAAGATAGCCGCAGATTCGTCGGCATGATAGGACGAGCGTACCAGCGGTCCGCTTTCTACTTGCTCAAATCCTTTGCCCAGCCCGATGGCTTTGTAGCGCTCGAACTGTTCGGGAGTGACGTATTCAGTCACCGGATAGTGTTGGCGTGTGGGCTGAAGGTATTGCCCGATGGTGAGAATACGGCAGTCGGCACGGCGCAGGTCATCCATCAGTTCTTCCACTTCGGCTGTTGTTTCGCCCAGTCCCACCATGATGCCACTTTTGGAAGTGATGCCACTGGCAGAGACTTGCCGGATGACGTCGAGACTGGTGCCGTAGCGGGCGGCACTTCGGACAAGCGGAGTGATGCGTTTCACTGTCTCCATGTTGTGCCCGATGATGTCGGGACGGGCATCGATAACGGTTTGTATTAGTTCGTGCCGGCCTTGGAAGTCCGGAATAAGCACTTCGATGGTGGTGTTGGGATTTAACCGGCGTATCTGTCGGATAGTTTCTACCCAATGGGCAGCGCCGAGGTCGGGTAAATCGTCTCGGTCGACGGAGGTGATGACGGCATGACGCAGTTTCATCAGACGAACGGATTCTGCGACGTGTGCCGGTTCTCCGGGGTCGAGGGGACGGGGACGTCCGGTAGGCGTGTTACAGAAACGGCAGGAACGGGTACAGATAT
>CALUJK010000055.1 GCA_944320945.1 uncultured Bacteroides sp.
CGCTTACAGCGCAATTACATTTACGACATCACGGTGAACATAGACCGTC
This sequence comes from uncultured Bacteroides sp., assembly GCA_944320945.1. Classification (GTDB taxonomy): domain Bacteria; phylum Bacteroidota; class Bacteroidia; order Bacteroidales; family Bacteroidaceae; genus Bacteroides. Next base: position 50 of record CALUJK010000055.1, read on the forward strand.
CGGGTGGCACGGAACTTGACCCTGGCAAACTGGTGAACCTGACGTATGAGGTCGAACCGTGGGACAGGGAAGATGTGATAGTGAATTATGAGGACGAATTGAGTTACACACCGGACAAATGGCAGGAAGAAGATACGGAAGGAAATGCGATTTTGGAATTGCTGGACAACGGCAAGACCGTACATTTCCTGAATCCGAGCGAGACAGCCGTACTTCCCTTTACCATTAATACGCCGGTTGTTGCCATGTGGCGTGCCCAACTGAGCGGAGCAGACATCAATTATTTTACGTTTGTGGATGCGGAAGGGAACCCGCTTGGGGCTACCGCTTCCGGCGTAGCTTCCGAAGACGGAGAAAAGCCTGCAACGCAATACATCCGGATAAAATGTACAGATCCGGATGCCACCGACAGCCATAGCGTGACTCTCCATGTCTATGCCGACATAGGCGGCCTGACATACGAAATGGATTTGACCGATTCAGGCAATGAACAAGAACCGGGGAATGACCCCATTAGCCGTTTTACCATACTTCAAAGTTATTGATGAAATGAAACAAGTTAGCATACATAAAATCTGCCGGATGTTTGCCCTGCCCCTGCTATTGGCATTGTGGGCTTGCCAGGACGAACTGGACAACGGGCAAACCCTGAGCGGCAACTACCTGACACTGACCTTGCAGACCTCAGCCGCGTCTACCCGTGCCCCGATAGTGGGTGAAGACCGTTTCAACGAAAACGAGGTGAAAAGCGTAGATGTGTATTTCTTTGCTGACGGGCAAGAAAACACGGCGGAGTACCTCTATGCAAAAGAAGGTTTGGTGCCCGAAGGCAGTCTGCTGCAAGTAGAGCTTGATAAAACCATCATCCAAGATAACAACAACTATTACATCTATGTAGTGGTAAACCGCACCGGAAGCAGCAACACAACGTTTACAGAAGCGAACGGACGGACGCTTGCCGCCCTACAGGAACGTACCATTACTACCAACTGGAAAGAAGGCTACGAGGACGAAAGCGTAACGGAAGAATGCTTGGTGATGGACGGAAGCACCACAGTTACAGTAAATCCGAAAGGCACACAGGGACATGTGAAGCTGACCAGAGCGATGGCGAAAGTAATGCTGTATGCGGCTGCGGAGGAGTCAATTGAAATGGATAATGTGACATACACTCCTGTACTTAATCAAATGAATGTGACTATGGTCTATGGAGTGAAGCGCACCAATCTAGAGGGGACGTATACTGTGACAGCTGCGGATGATGCGGAAAACAGTGACTACATCACCCGCATGAGGCGCGACTATACTAGTAATACCATCACCGAAACGATAACGAAAGGTGAAGGTGAAGACGCAAAAGAAATCCAAATTCAATACTACGAACAGGAGGTTCCGTTCTATTCCTATCCCAATTCGAAGACTACCGCCGACCGGCAGGACGCATACCTGATACTCTGCGTGCCTTGGGAAGAACGTTACCAGGGCGGTTCGTATCGTTCGCACAACTATTATTACCGTATACCCATTACCGGCAGTACAGCTCCCGCAACGTTGGAACGCAACCACTATTACCGTATCAAGGTGAACATCGGTGTATTGGGCAGCCTGAATCCGAACGAAGCGGTAGAGATAACAGATGCAGATTTTGAAATCTTGGACTGGTTTGATATGGAGGTGGTCGCAGATATGCAAAAGTATGAGTATCTGGTGCTGGACGAATATAACTCGGTAATGAATAATGTGAATAGTATTGAAAATGCGTATATCAGTAGCAGTGCATTGAAAATGAGTCCAGACAATCAATGGGATACTGAGTATACAAGGGTCGTAAGTGTTAGCTATACCGATTATCAAAAGATAGATATTCCGAACGCAACAACATCTGTGCGGGATCTAAATGACTATTTTGTTGAATTGGGAAACGATAATACATTAATCTTTCGCCATACACTTCCTGATGATGCTTATGTTTGCTATACCATAACCATTGAAGTATGGAATATGGATGACATAAAGCAAACATGGGTGATTGAGCAATATCCGCCGATTTATATTGAAGGGGAAAGAGCAGAAGGACGATTATTTGTTGCTGGTAACTATACAACTACTTATGATATGAGGGATCAAGATCAATCTTACGATAATGTCTATTATAATAATTATTATTTGGGATCCGTTCAAAATCCTGAATCCGTAGATGGATCAGCCGGTAATAGAAATTATAATAACTATACAATCTATATTTCGTCCTTTAAAGAAGGAGATGGAGATTATGTCATTGGAGATCCACGAAAGGAAAAAGATGAAGACACACAACAAGATCCTAACAATTTGAATATGACTGATATACAAGAATATCGCCCGACGCGTACCGGCACGAAAGCTATGCGCATTATAGCTCCCGCATTTAAAATCGCTTCTTCAAGGGGTAAGACTCTGCCTGTAACATTCCAGAATGCTCAAAGACGTTGTGCAGCCTATCAGGAAGATGGTTATCCTGCCGGTCGCTGGCGTATTCCTACAGAAGCTGAGATAGAATTTATTGTTGGCTTGTCTGGGAGAGGGAAGATTCCATCTTTGTTCGATGGTACATATTGGAGTGCTTCGGGACGTACCTATACTTCTAATACCTCGGGAGGATATTTTTCACCTAACAATATAGATGAAGATTATATACCCGACAACAGTTCAACGAATGCTGTCCGTTGCGTATATGATGTATGGTATTGGGGAGAAGAGGATATTACGAACACAGGGGACTGGACTAAAGATAATTTTGTCTGGGGAGATGCAACTGATGGGACATTAACTCATCAACAAGAAACAAATTTGAATTAGTAGGATAAACATTTATGAGAAATATATTCAAAAATATAATATTTTTATTCCTCTTGCTCCTTGCTTCCTGCACCGACCAAGAGATTATAAACAATCGTTCAGATTTGCCTAACGGAACGTATCGCTTTACCGTAACCATACCCGAAGCCATAGAAGCAACTACACGGACTTTGGGCGAAACGCCACAAGATGTTATGCGCATGCCCATGCGGGTATTGGTTTTTGATGAGAACGGTTTCTTTGTGGCATACGAAGTGGCAACCGTTGAATCATTTGACGATGACAGCCAAAAAGGTACTTATACGGTCAATCTGCCGGTAAGGGATGATATCACTACGCTCCATTTTGTGCTAGGGCTGGATGATGCCGATTATGGCGGCACTTTTACGCCATCGGACAGCGAAGCGAGCATCTTTAGCCAACTGGCCGTAAGTGACGGACAGGATGCCTATTGGCAACGAATCAGTGTGCAAGAGATAAGTGAAGGCACCCAGTTGCCCACCGTGCATTTGGTGCGCAACTTTGCCAAGATATCCGTGGAAACTTCAGCAGAGACACCAGAAAGATTTGAATTGTTAGGCTATGCCGTTGTTAATGAACGTACAGCCGGTACGGTAGCTCCCTATACCGGAAATCATGACGTGGCAGGCGGTTTCGCCACTTTCGAATTGAATCAGGCTACAGGCACTAACTTTTACGAACAGTTCACTTCGCTTAATCCCGGCTTTGGCGGAAACAATGCAGGAGAGAGAGATGACGCTTTGCCACAAAGCAATACAGACTTTACCTCTTCTGCAACCTATGTGTACGAACGCAATCAGGATGACAGTTCACGTCCTGCGTACATTCTAATCCATGCGAAATACGATGGGGTGGAATGCTATTATAAGCTGGATCTTGTGACTACCGATCGAGAGACATGGCTTACTACTTATCTGAACTTGTACCGTAACTTCCATTACAAAGTGATTATCGGCAATGTGACCAACCAAGGTTATAGCAGCATTGACGAAGCGGCTGCTGCAGTGGCTTCCAACAACATCGGTGCCTCTATCGAAGTAAGTGAGGTAAACACAATACGCGATGGTCAGGATGAGCTGTATGTCAGTACGATAGACACGTTGCTGGTTACCCTCAATCAAACTGCCAAAATTTACTACAGATTTACGGAAGATGTAGAGAATAATCCTGATAACGTACAGAACGATCAGGTAAATGTAGTGGAGATTGATGTAGATCCTGATATTATTGATGTGGATAAAAGTGAACAGGGTGTACTGAAGATTACTCCTAAAAGTTTGCCCGAAACCATGGAAACCTACGAGTTTGCCATTACGGTAAACAATTCCGGTTTATCCCGTCGCGTAATCGTAAGGGTACGTGAACCATATCGGTTTGAAGCGGTGGATTGTGAAGACCTTGTTCCGGACAATGTGGGCGAAGCCGTCAATCTGATGGTGCGCTTGCCTGCCAATATGCCTGTTTCCGTCTTCCCGTTAACGCTGCGGATAGAACCTTACCGGAAAACCATTTATCCTGATGCGGAAGAGAATCAAATACCCGTCGCTACAGATCCTGAAGAGAAATATACGTTCTTTTATGAAGCGACAGTGACACACGGTGAATATACGCAAAACCGTATTTTTAACTATGTGTTCAAAACCAACATAGCCGATAGCAAGACTTTTATAACGGTTACCAATCCTTACTTTGTGGATGAAAGCAGAGATGAGGATGGAGACTTTCTGTACGCGGATGTTGACCCTGATGACGATGTAACCAATCTTGCATATAATGTGACGAAGTTCCGTAATGCCCCGCGTTACAATTTCTTCAATGTATCGCTTACAAGTGATGAAGGGAATTGGTCGCCACAAGACAATGCAGACAGCTATACCAATAAAGGAACACTGACGTTTACGGACGGGGATTATAATCCGATAGGCAATCAGGTGACGCTTACATTTAGCATACATGATCAAGAAGACGTGGATAACGGTTTTGACCAGAACGCCACACATCCGGAAGTAGAAATATACGCAAGGTATTTATTTAACAATGTAAGCGATGTTATAACTACCACGGGAACTGTTAGGCTACCAGATGATGGTCAGGTCATACTTTATACACCCAATAAACCGTTAGTGGAACAGAAACTGACCTTTATTGTCAATACGAATTATGCCGCTGAGACCGTGCAGCTTTCGTCATACGATCACGAAACGGCAACGGTGAACTATACGAATACTCCTTGTACGATTTCTGTTGAATATGGGAATCGATCATTTGAGGATTTGGAAAGAGAAAAGGTGTACGTATATGATACCTGGCCAAATAACAATACGGATCCCATCTTTGATTTTACGACTACTGATGGCGGCCAGTGGGATGGCTCAAATGAAGAGGAAAGTGTTAATACACTGATTATTGGACGCGATCCTAAACAGACTCTGTACTTTAGGTATACAAGTCGATGGGGAATGTGGAGAAGTATTTATCAAGATTCCATGACTATAGAGGAATTGCTAAACAGCAAATTGATTCAATTGGAAGAACAATAAGTATTGTGGGTTGAAGTTTGGATATTCCCATTAAATGTGAAAATAAATATATCTCTATCAACAGCAGGGAAGCGTCCCTGCACATATTTTAATTAGTAATCTCAGAAGCCGGTTCGCAGGGATGCGCGTCGGCTTCGCCTTTTAGGATGGACTTTATGGCAGGGCA
>CALUJK010000056.1 GCA_944320945.1 uncultured Bacteroides sp.
CTACCGAGGTTTCTGCCATGTTGATTCCTCAAGTATTGACGGGGCCTCTGTCGTTGACAATGACGCTGAATGGAAAAACACAGAATTTTAATGTCACTATCAAGGATAATGAATTGAAAGCCGGTGAACGCTATTCGTTTACAGCGAATGTTAGTGACGCGGGAGGCGGCGTGGATATTCCGGCGGCTGAATACGAACATTGGTACGAGACACCGGCTATTACGGCTGAACAGTTGGCCGATGATAATTTGCAGTATGTAGTGCATAAGATGGAAAATGGCTGGACGGATAAAGTTACCGGTAAACCTTTGCGGAATTACAGTTTGTTGTACAACAAAAGTCTGCGAATCTCGTATTGGGTGGCTTATCCATTATTTGAGGCCTGCTTGTCAGGAGTAGAACGAAAAGATAATTATGGTTTTGATCCGTTGGTCGATTCTCGCTTTCAAACAGATTTGAGCGACGGCAGTTATGGAGGTTCTTATAGCCGGGGACATCAGCTACCCAGTGCTGACCGTCTATGTAGCCGTGCTTCGAATACATCGACTTTCTATTCTACGAACATAACTCCACAAAATTCAAATATGAACAGCGGCATTTGGCAGCAATTGGAAAATAAAGTGCGTGACTGGACGAGTGCTATGGATACGGTGTATGTAGTAACCGGTGCCATGCCTCCTAAGTCAAACGTGCCAAAGATTAAAGAAACTGCCATCCCCGAATATTATTTCAAGGCTGTGGCTCGCAAGGTGAGTGGTACTTACCGTTGTGTAGCGTTCAAGTTTGAAAATAACTCTTCTGCTAATAATAGCAGCTTAGAAGCAGGTCGAATGACCGTCGACGAACTGGAAGAACTCACCGGTTTCGATTTCTTCCCTGCTTTGGAGAAACAAGGCATGGATGAATCTACTGTAGACAGCAGCTGGAATTAATGTGATTGTTATAACCCATGTTTAACAAAATATTTACGAGTATGAAAACAAACAAAATGTTGTGGATGGGGTTGTTATCCACAATGATGTTGGGGTCCTGCGCGGACAATGACGAAAACAGCCAATGGACAGACCCGAATCAGGTTCAGTTTACTGCTTCGATTCAAGGGTTGGTTACTAAAGCTACAGACGACGCTTGGGAAGAGGGAGACCAAATTGGAATCTTTATGAAAGACGCTGCTGCCGAATGGAGTGCAGCCGGAACTCAGAATGTGGCTTATACGACGGATGCCGCCGGCGCATTGTCTCCTGCCGGTACGGTTATCTACTATCCGAGTGAGGATGCTACGGTAGACTTTATGGCTTATTATCCATACACAGCCGGTTTGAGCGGTACGACGTACAACGTCAACGTAGCTACGCAGACCAGTCAAAGCGCTATCGACTTGCTGTATGCAGACAATGCCAAGGGTGTACAGAAAGCAGATGGCAATGTGGTGCTGAATTTCAGCCACAAGCTGGCTAAAGTGGTGTTTAATATCGTTCCGGATGGTGTCACCATTACGGAGAGTGACCTCGGTAGCTTGACCGTTGCTTTGCAGAATGTGAACACGACGGCTGCATTCGACTTGGCAACCGGTACGTTGGGCTCTGCTGCCGGACAGGCAAATGTGAATATGTTGGTAGATGCCACGGCTAAGACGGCAGAAGCTATCATTCTTCCGGGTGATGGTCCGATAGAAGTTGCCTTTACATTCAATGGCGAAACCAAGACCGGTACAATGGATACACCTTCTTTTGCTGCCGGAAGCAAGTACACTTATAATGTATCACTTTCGATGGGTGATGCAGAGAATGCCGTACACTTTGGTAATGCCACGATTACCGATTGGACAGATGTGCCGGGTAATGAGATTGACATCAACTTTGATGGCGAAGGTGGTGGCGATGAACCTATCGAGGCAGTTAAGGTGACGGATGACCAGCCGTTTACTGGTTTGGACGATAACGGACAGGGCAATTTTACAATTAAAGATGTGACACTTCCTTCTGATTTATCTTATGTATGGAAATGGGATGAAGGTAGTAATGAAAGCCGTAGTTGGAGATATATGAAAGCCAGTGCTTATCTTAATGAAACCAGTTATGAATCAGAAAGCTGGTTGATTTCTCCTGCCTTGGATTTGACAGAAGTAACTTCTCCCGTATTGACTTTTAGCCATGCTGTTAATTATGCAAAAGGTACAGCCCAAACTGCATTGACGTTATGGGTAACCGAGGCTGCAACGGAAAATTGGCAACAAATAACAATTACTAACTATCCTACATCAGATAGTTGGACTGTTGTTCCTAGTGGTGATATTGATTTGAGTGCTTATGCGGGTAAGACGATTAAAATAGGATTTAAATACACTAGTACTGCTTCTGCTGCTTCCACTTGGGAAGTGATGGATGTAAAAGTTGCTTCTTCTAATGGTGGTACTGTAGATCCTGAGCCTACTCCGAGCGGTACAGAACTGTATATTTCGGAATATGTAGAAGGCTCGAGCAACAATAAATATTTGGAACTGTATAATCCGACAGATGAAACTATTGATTTGAGCCAATATGCATTAGACCTGAATTCTAATGGCGGTACTAATTGGAGCAATGACGGTACGGGATATAAAAATTATACAGAATTAAGTGGTACGTTGGCGCCCAAGGCTGTTATCGTTTATAAACATGCAGAAGCTGCTATTTATGATGGTGAAGCAACGGAATGTGGTGCTGTTAACTTCAATGGAAACGATCCTGTTGGTTTGTTTAAGAATGGCGTTTTGATTGATATCATCGGTACTTTCCAAGGTGGTTCAGCTGATTTTGCAAAAGATGTTACTCTCCGCAGAAAAAGTACAGTAGCGGGCCCTTCTACAACATATAATGTTGATGAATGGGAACAACTGAGTAAAGATGATGTTTCTGGTTTAGGCCAACGTTAATAACACGTAAATTTATAATGAAGAATCCGGGAGAAACTTCATTCCTACCGGATTCTTCATTTCTTGTCTTTTTATAAACAGTTATAATTACAATTTATGAAACAAAAACTTATGCTTTTTATGGCACTCTTGCTGCCCGGCCTGCTCTTTGCGCAAGTGCGGACGGAGTTGAGGGGACGTGTCATAGGTTCGGTGACAGGCAGTCCGCTGGAGGGCGTGATTGTCTCGATGGACAATGGCGACCGGCAAGTCCATACCGACCGGGAGGGTGCCTTTCATTTCCGACAGGTACCGGCTGGCAAACTGGTAATCATGTTCAACTCTGTGAACATCAGTCCCAAACAGATGCCGGTGAGTGTGACAGAAGGCATAGTCAATGACATGGGCACCGTAGTGGTGAGTGAACTGAACGTGGCCCAGCAAGACATGTCGTTGGTGGGAGTGATAGATGAGGTTTTGGCCGATGACGATACGGACAATGCTTCGCAAGACATCAATGCCACTGTCATTCTTTCGAACGATGTGTTCCTCAACCGGGCGGCTTATCAGTTGTCGCCTGCCCGCTTCCGTGTCAGAGGATACGAAAGTACTTACGAACAACGCTACATCAACGGCGTGAACTTCAACGACCAGAACCGCGGCGTGTTCAACTATTCGTCCATCGGTGCACTGAACGACATGACCCGCAACGGCGATGTGGCGAATTATATGGAATCGTCCAACTTTACGTTCGGCTCGTTGGGCGGTTCGGAAAACATCAACATGCGTGCCAGTGTGTACGATGCCGGACATAAGGCAACACTGAGCTACACCAACCGCAACTATTACCTGCGTGCCATGTACACTTACGGCACCGGTCTGATGGACAACGGTTGGGCCTTTGCCGCTTCCGTCGGCGGCCGCTATTCCAACGAAGGAAACATCGACGGAACATTCTATCACAACTTCTCATACGCCCTGTCTGCCGAAAAGCAATGGAACGGCGGTGAACACAGCCTCTCCATCGTCACCTTCGGCTCGCCGGTGCAGCGCGGACAGCAGGGGGCATCCTATCAGGAAGCCTACGACCTGACTGGCAACAACCTTTACAACCCCAACTGGGGCTATCAGAACGGAAAGAAGCGCAATGCAAAGGTGGTGACCTCGTATGACCCCACGCTTGTCCTTTCCCATATCTGGAAAATATCACCCGATGCCACACTGACCACCGGTGTCGGTATGCACTATGCCCGCTACGGCAATACGGCTCTGAACTGGTACAACGGTCCCGACCCGCGTCCGGATTATTACCGCTATCTGCCCTCTTACTTTGAGGACGAAGAGCAGTCTGCCTCGTATGCCGAACGCTGGCGCAACAATATAAACGGCATGCAGCAATTGGATTGGGATGCCATGTATCTGGCCAATGCACTGTCGGGAAACAAGGCTGCCGTCTACATGGTGGAGGAGCGTCGCAGCGATTTGTTTGAAGCCACGCTGAACTCTACTTTGGATGCCAAGTTGAGCGAGCGCATGAAACTGTTGGCCGGCATCGGCGTGCGGAGTACCACTTCCTATCAGTTTAAGACGGTGAACGATTTGCTGGGTGCCGAGTATGTGCTTGACATCGACAAATTTGCCGAACAGGATTTTGCCAACGACCATGACAAGTTGCAGAACGACTTGAACCGTCCCGACCGCAAAGTGTACAAGGATGGCGTATTTGGCTATAACTTCAACCTGAACATCTATTCCGCCAACGCATGGGTGGTGAATCAATACAACAGCCGTAAGGTGGATTTCAACTACGGCTTTAAGCTGACCTATACCAGTTTCCAGCGCGACGGCAAGATGCGCAACGGACGTTATCCGGACAGCTCGTACGGCAAAGGGGTGCGTCACTCGTTTACCGACGTGGCAGCCAAGGCGGGACTGACCTATAAAATCAACGGCCGCCACTTTCTGACTGCCAATGTGAGCTATGCCACTGAGGCACCGCTGCCCAACACGGCTTACGTGTCGCCTCGCATCTCGGACAAGACGGTAGACCTGGAGAGCGGAAAAGTCTTCTCTGCCGATTTGAGCTATGTATTCTCTCTGCCTTCGCTGACAGGACGTGTGACACTCTATCAAACAAACTTCTTCGACCAGATGGAGCGCGTGAGCTATTACCACGATCAGCAGAAGACGTTTGTCAACCATGTGCTGAAAGGCGTGAACCGGGTGCACCGCGGTTTGGAAGTGGGCGCTACCTATAAGCTGAACAACTCGTGGAGTTTCGACTTGGCAGGAACGATTTCCGAGTATTATTATAGCAACAACCCGATGGGCGTCATCAATTCGGAGAACGGAAAGATAGACAACCAAGAGGAGACAGTCTACATGAAAAATGTCTACGTGGGCGGCGTGCCGCAGTTTGCCGGTACGTTCGGCGTACGCTACTTCATCGACTACTGGTTCTTGGGCGCCAACATCAACGGTTTTGCCCGCAACTACATCGAGGCAGCTCCGTTGCGCCGCATTGCTTCCAACTATACTGACATCAATCCGAATGACGAAGATGATTGGGCAGCCTACGAGCACTTGACGTCGCAGGAACGGTTTAAGGACGCCTTTACCATTGACCTCTCTATCGGCAAACTGCTCTACTTGAAGAACGGGCAACAGCTCAACTTCAATGTGTCGGTGAACAACCTGCTGAACAAGCGCGACATCCGTACCGGAGGTTACGAACAGGGACGTGTCAATCTGGAATATCCGTACCGGTTTGCCTCGAAGTATTACTACATGCAGGGCATCAACTGCTACGCCAACATCAGTTTCCGTTTTTAAAGAACTTAGTCATTAATTATCACACTATATAATTGTATGAAACGAATCAATCAAATATTTTGCCTGCTGATGCTCGTGTTGGGATTGGCAGCTTGCGAGAAAGAGTATGACAGACCGCCCTTGACCGAGCCGGAATATACAGGGGAGGAAGCAAACATCACCATCGCGCAGTTCCGCGAACAGTTCAAGGATGCCACGCGCGACGTGCCCATCGTGATAGAGGATGACTTGGTGTTGAAAGCCACGGTAATCAGCAGCGACGAGTCTGGCAACATCTATAAGACGATTTACCTGCAGGATGAAACGGGCGGCATCGGCATGCTGGTGGACCAAGGCGATGTATACACCTCCTATCCTGTGGGACAAGTGGTGTATGTACAGTTGAAAGGCTTGTGCGCTTCGTTCTATGGCGACTTGCAAATAGGACATCCCAATGCTGCCGCGACCTATTACCGTACACCGTGGGAAGATTTCCAAGAGCATGTGTTGAAAGCGGGCTGGCCTAACGAAGCGGCTATCTCCATCCGCGAAGTGTCTGACATCAGTTCGCTGAATGAGAATGCCGATGCGGTGAAGTCTACTTTGGTACGGTTGACGGGCGTGCACTTCGAAGAGGGTGGACAGACAACTTATGCGGATATGGTAGCGGAAGATTACGGTACCCGTGTGTTGAAAGATGTGCATGGCAATACGATAGACGTGCGTAACAGCAATTATGCCGATTTCGGTGGTGAGATGTTGCCGGTGGGAACAGGAAATGTGGTGGCGATACTTGGATCTTTTAACGGAGGCTGGCAGCTCCTGATCCGTGACATTGAAGATGTGTATGGCTTTGATGGCGTAGACCCGGATGAAGGCGGCTCGGATAATCCCGGCGGGGATGTGACGACGGAAACGGTGTTTGAGGAGAGTTTCGCAACGGGGCTGGGAACGCAGTTTGAGATAATCGACAAGGATATTGACGGATTGGATCATGTGTGGTCTTTCGATGACAGATATTCCTGTATGAAAGCCAGTGCATATGTTAGTAATGTAGATCATGCTGCAGAAAGTTGGTTAGTAACCAAGTCTGATATTGATTTGACAAATAAAACCGCAGCTACATTGACTTTCGAACACGCAATTGCTTTCTTGGATGGCGAGCCTTCTTCAGCTTTTACAGTGATCGTGTCTGAGACCGGTACAGAGAATTGGACTACGAAAGTAATACCTAATTTCTCTGCCAGCAATTGGGCGTTCGTTACGAGTGAAATTGATTTGAGCAGTTTTGTCGGGAAGAAGATAAAGATAGGATTTAAGTATACCAGTATAGAAGGCGATGCCGGTAATTGGGAAGTAAAGAACGTGAAAGTTACTGGTGTTACCTCCGGTTCCGGCAGTGGCAGCAGTGACGAAACCCCGGACATCGTCATACCGTAATAGATAAACTTTAGAGAGTTGTGTCAAAATAATAATCAAGAATCATTTTGGCACACTCTCTTCTTTATTTAAAGCCTTCTTCTTCATTTAAATTCGCTTTTATGAAAAAATACCTGTTAGCAATTATCTGCCTCTGCCTTTTCGCAAATGTGCAGGCACAACAGAAGCTGGCCGTATATGCCGGTGGCTTTTATAACCTGGAGAATCTCTTCGACACCGAAGATGATCCCGAGAACCCCGGCGATGATGAGTTTTTGCCTGATGGCCCTTACCATTGGACAGAAGAGAAGTATAAAAAGAAACTGAGTAACATGGCGAATACCATCTTTCAGTTGGGACGGAATATTTGCCCTGCGGGTGTCTCTTTCCTGGCTGTTTCGGAGGTGGAGAACCGTCGTGTGTTGGAAGATTTGGTAGCGACAGAGCCGTTGGCGGCTATGGACTATCAGATTGTGCATTATCCGTCGCCTGACCGTCGTGGTATTGATGTGGCTTTTTTGTACAATCCGAAATTGTTTCAGGTGCTTTCTTCGCGCGTCTATCCGTATGTCTATCCGGAGAATCCTGATTATCGTTCGCGCGACCAGTTGCTGGTCAGCGGACTGATGGCAGGAGAAAAAGTACACATCATTGTAAACCACTGGCCTTCCCGCTATGGCGGTGATAAGTCATCGGTGTATCGTGAGGCGGCTGCGGCCATTTGCAAACACATTACCGACTCCATCCTGACGGCAGATCCTTTGTCGAAAATCATTATTACCGGTGACTTGAATGATGACCCGGATGATGTCAGTTGCAAGGATGTGCTGAAAGCCAAGAAATCTCCCAAGAAGGTAAAGCCCAACGAACTGTTCAATACCACATGGCCGCTCTTTGCCAAGGGGGTAGGTACGTTGTGCTATCAGGGGCAATGGAATCTGTATGACCAAATCATCATCAGCGGCAACTGGCTGGGAACGGATCGCTCTACATTGAAATATTGGAAGAATGAGATATTCAACCGCAGCTTCCTGCTGCAAGCGGAAGGCAAACGGAAAGGGTATCCGTTCCGCACATTCTCCGGGAAGAAATTCCAGGGAGGGTATAGCGACCACTTGCCTTCTCTTATCTATTTTGTGAAAAAGTTGCCGTAATTCTTCTTTTTCCGGCGAAATAAAAGCCGGCCGCTGCTGTTGAATCTTAAAATAATTGCGTACTTTTGCGATACGTGTGAGAAGAATACAGCCTCATGAAAAGAAGAATATGGATAAAAGTTGCCTTGTGGGTAGTGCTAACACCGATTCTGCTGTTTGCTTTCCTGATGGTGTTATTGTATGTGCCTCCCGTCCAGAATTTTATACGGGAAAAGGCTACTGCTGTTGCTTCCGAAGCCACAGGCATGGAGATATCCATTCGGCGGATAGACTTACATTTTCCCCTGAATCTGCGTATACGGGACGTGCAGGTGGCGCAACGGACAGATACGTTGCCCACGGCACGTCTTGATACTTTACTGACACTTGGTACGCTTGATGTACGCATACAGGCCATGCCTTTGTTTCACGGGCAAGTGGAGATAGACCAGATCTTGCTGAAACAGGTAGGGGTTAATTCTTTGGGGCTGATAGAGGGCATGACGCTGAAAGGTGAACTGGGAAGTTTCCTTCTGCAAAGTCATGGCGTCGATTTACTGAACGAGACGGTGATTCTCAATCGGGTCGATTTGGCAGACACGCATTTGTCTCTTGTCTTGGCCGATACGACACAGGCTCCTCCCGATACGACTACGACTGTGCTGAACTGGAAAATAGCCTTGCATAATCTTTCGTTGAAAAATGTATCGGTGGATTTGGATATGCCACTGGATACGATGTCGCTTCGGGCAAATATTCCTCAGGCGTCCATTGAAGATGCGGATGTGGATTTAGGACGTAATTACTATGGATGGCGCCGTTTCGGGCTGGAAGGTGCATCGGTCAGCTATGATACGGGAACTTCTGCTCCGGTGCAGGGATTTGATGCGGCTCATCTCGCTTTGCGTGACCTCCATATCAACATTGATTCTGTGATGACTTGCGGACATGATATGAATGGAGTGATCCGCAAATTTACATTTAATGAACGGTCGGGCTTGCATCTGTCTTCGCTGACCGGACGTTTTTCTGCCGATTCCTCTGTTATCCGGATTCCTTATTTGCAATTGCGTACGCCGCATAGTGAGATAGATCTGTCGGCACAAACCTATTGGGAACTGGTGGAGATTCCGACAACGGGACGTCTTTCTGCCCGTCTGGATGCCCGTATAGGCAAGCAGGATATGCTGCTTTTTGCCGGAGGATTGCCGGAGAGTTTTAAAGAGGCATATCCGTTCCGGCCGCTGGTGATTCGTGCCGGTACGGTGGGCAACTTGAAAGAGATGCAAATCTCTCGCCTGATGGTTGACTTGCCGGGTGCTTTCTCCATCGATGGCGGGGGGAGCTTGTGGAATCTTACGGATAGTGTAAGCCGTCGTATTGGCATGGATCTCAACATGCATACGTATGACTTGAATTTCCTTACGGCGCTGAGCGGTGAACAGCCGGACGGTTCCATTGTGGTGCCGGACAGTATGGACTTGATGGCGAATGTCTCTTTGGAAGGGGCACAATGTAATGCTGTATTAAAATTGAATGAGCAACAAGGTTCGTTAGACCTGAATGCTGCCTATAACCTCGATTCGGAGGAATATATGGCAGACCTGGTGATTGATAGTTTACATGTAGACCATTTCTTGCCCAAGGATTCTATATATATGCTGACCGCTTCGCTTTCGGCTAAGGGGAAAGGGGTGGACTTTACTTCCAACCAGGCAATCAGTGATGTGCGTTTCAGGTTGGCGGAAATCCAGTATGGAAGTCGGTGGAACATATCGAATGTGGCGCTGGATGCAGGATTGAAATCTTCTGTAGTCGGTGTGAAGCTGAGCAGTGACAATCCGTTGTTAAAAATGCAGACTCGTGCCAATCTGCATCTGGACAGGGCTTATCTGGACGGTAAGGTGAATATGGATGTAGATGATGTCAATCTGTATCAATTGGGAGTGATTCCTGAACCACTGGAATATCCGTTTGCATTCAATCTGGGAGCTGAGGCACGGCGTGATTCTATCAAACTGTATTTGGATGCAGGAGATTTGGCTTTTCGATTCCGTGCCCGCAGCACGTTGAAGGAATTGATGGAGCGTTCCTCTGTTTTTGCTTCCTTATTAGCTCAGCAGGTGAAAGAACGGCGGTTGGACCATGCCGCCTTGCGCCGTGTATTGCCATCGGCAGGCATGCAACTGACGGCAGGCACGAAGAACCCCATGAGTTATTTTTTGCATACACAAAATATTAGCTATGATGATTTTGTACTGCGTTTCGGCTTTACGCCTACGCATGGTATCAACGGGCAGACGGTAGTTCGTGGACTACGTACGGACTCATTGTTGCTGGATACGATATTCTTTGCTATTGCGCAGGATACTACCCGTATGAAATTGCAGGGCGGTGTGGTGAATGGCCCGGATAATCCTCAGTTCGTGTTCCGCAGTACTTTGACGGGGGAAATACGTAATGAAGATGCCGAACTGACCGTGCAATACGTAGATGATAAAGGGGACACAGGCATTCTTTTCGGTCTTAATGCCCGTCCGTTGACGGAAGGCCATGGAAAAGGCAACGGCGTGTTGGTTCGTTTATTGCCGGAAGAGCCGGTGATAGCTTACCGTAAGTTCCGTTTCGTTGATAATAAGAACAGTATCTATCTGCATAAGAATATGCGTGTCTATGCTGATATAGACATGGATGAAGAAGATAATGACATGGGATTCCGTATGCAGTCGGATATTCATGATACGGTCTCATTGCAGAATATAAATATCGAATTGAGTCGTTTTCGTTTGGACGAATTGAGTGAGGTAATGCCTTATCTGCCTCGGCTGAGCGGTCTTTTTTCTGCGCAGGCTCATTATATACAGACTCCTACCTCTTTGGAAGTGTCAGCCAGTGCCAATGTAGACAGTCTGACTTACGAACGGCGCTGGGTAGGTAATGTCGGTGCAGGTGCTACTTGGCTGCCGGAAAGTGGAGACAAACATCGTCTGCATGCTTATTTCAGCAATGACCAGCGTGAGGTCCTAACCGCAGACGGTCTGTTGGCTCCCTCTGCTGAGACACAGGAGATGGAAGTAAAGGTAGGGTTGGATAAATTTCCCTTGTCGCTTGCCAACGCTTTTATTCCTGATAGAATGGCTATGATGCGTGGCGAACTGAACGGCGAGGTCAGTGTGAAGGGTACAATGGATAAACCGACCGTGAATGGAGAATTGGCATTCGATACGGCGTCTGTGTATATCCGGCAATTGGGGGCCCGTTACTGGTTTGATAGCCGTCCCATTCGGGTGGAAAATAATGTGGTCTCTTTTGATAACTTCTCGCTTTATACTACCAGCCGCAATCCGTTTATGATAACCGGTTCGGTGGACTTGCGTGATATGGCGCGTCCTACGGCCGATATCCGTTTGTTTGCTGATAATTATACGTTGCTCGATGCAAAGCGTCGCCGTAGCAGTATTGTGTATGGTAAGGTGGTGGTTAGTGTGAATGCTTTTGTGCGTGGTCCGCTGGATGCGCTGACCATGCGTGGTTCCATGAATCTTCTGGGATCGACCAATGTCACTTATATTCTGACAGACAGTCCGCTGACCGTAGAAGACCGTTTGGACGGGCTGGTAACCTTTGTCTCTTTCTCAGATACGACTTCAACGGCTGTGAACGATGTGCCTACTGTATCGTTGGGAGGCATGGATGTCAGTTTGGTAGTAGGCATTGACGACGCGGTGCGTCTGCGTGCTGACTTGACGCCGGATGGCTCAAAATATGTGGAACTGGAGGGCGGTGGAAACCTGACACTGCAATTGACTCCGCAAGGAGACATGACATTGATGGGACGTTATACATTGAGCGGAGGCACTATGAAGTATTCACTGCCGATTATCCCGTTGAAAGAATTTAAGTTGACCAGTGGCAGCTATGTGGACTGGCGGGGTGATGTGATGGATCCGCTTCTCAGCCTGAAAGCAACGGAACGTATTCGCTCCAGTGTGGATGACGGGAACGGAACTTCGCGACCGGTAGATTTCGATGTGTCTATCGGTATCGGCGGACGTTTGTCTGCACCTGACTTGGTATTCGATTTGGTCGCTCCCGAAGATGCTACTATACAGAATGAGCTTCAGGCGATGGGAGCCGAGGAACGCAGTAAACAGGCCATTGCCATGATGGCTACGGGCATCTATTTGGCTAGCAGTGGCGGAGGAAGTGGCTTGTCCATGGGCAGTGCGCTGAACAGTGTGCTGCAGAGTCAGATAAACTCATTGGCAGGTTCGGTGAAGGGAGCCAGCATTAGTGTAGGTATCGAAGATCGTACATCTGCTGAGACAGGTGATACACAGAAAGATTTCAGTTTCAAATATTCGCAGCGTTTCTTTAACGACCGTATTCAGGTAAACATCGGCGGTAAGGTTTCTACAGGTGCCAATGCTACCAACAATGCCGAATCGTTTATAGACAATATTTCGTTGGAGTATCGACTCGATGCATCCGGTACGCGTTATGTCCGTGCTTTCTATTATAAGAACAACGAAAGTATTTTGGATGGCGAGATTACGGAAACGGGTGCCGGCCTGGTACTTCGGCGTAAGATGGATAAACTGAGTGAATTGTTTATTTTCCGCCGTAAAAAGCCGGTGAGGGAAGAGGGGAAAAAGAAAGATGAAAATCTGTAAAATGAAACAACTATGCATCTGAATCAGCCGACATATATTCTCAAGACTCTTTTGTGCAGCCTGCTATCTGTATGTTTGCTGTCGGCTTGTTCTGTCACCAAGAATTTGCCGGAGGGCGAAGTACTCTATACCGGGCAGAAAAAGATGATAGTACATAACCAAAGCGAGACACCAGTAGGCGAGACAGCCTTGGAAGAAGTGACTGCCGCTTTGGCTACGGCACCGAATAATGCCATACTGGGCAGTTCTTCGTTGCGCTTTCCTTTACCGATAGGACTCTGGTTCTATAATGGCTTTTCCAAGTATAAGTATAAAAAAGGAGTCGGGCGATGGATATACGACCGTTTTGCGGCCGACCCCGTGTTGTTGTCCTCTGTGAATCCCGGAATCCGTCAGAAGGCGGCCGAGAATGTGATGCGCGATTACGGTTTTTTCAATGGAACGGTGTTATGTGATACTTTCTTCAATTCTAAGGACTCCCTTCAGGCCAAGTTGCGATATACGGTGGATATGGCTAATCCCTATTTCATTGATACTGTTTTCTATGATGGTTTTTCACCTCGCACCCTGCGCCTTATGGAGTTGAGCCGCCGTCGTTCGCTTATCAGTCCGGGAGAACAATTCAATATCACCGACCTTGACGGAGAACGCCAGCGCATCAGTAATTTGTTGCGCAATGTCGGCTGTTATTATTTCCGTCCGGATTATCTGACGTATCAGGCAGATACCACACAAGTGCCGGGTGGACATGTCACTATGCGTATGATACCCGTACCCGGTATGCCGAAGGCTGCGGAAAAGCCATTTCATGTCGGTAATAAGACGTTCTATTTGTTGGGACGTCACGGGGAATTACCCAATGACAGTCTAGATTATAAAGGCATACGCATCTTTTATCACGATAAGTTGCGTGTACGTCCCAACATGATTCACCGTTGGCTGGACTATTCGGGTTTCCGTGGTAAACGGCAGGTAGAAGACAGTACCGGCATTGAACGCCGCCGTTCTTTTCAGAGTTTGTACAGCCTTTATCGGCAGAGCCGTGTACAGGAGCGTCTGGCTAATGTGGGTATCTTTAGCTATACGGAGATACAATATACACCTCGTGATACTACGTTCGTAAACGACACATTGGATGTACGTGTTGTCGCTTCGCTAGACAAACCCTATGATGCCGAACTGGACTTCAACATGAAAGTGAAAAGCAATAACCAAATGGGGCCGGGTGCTGCATTTACAGTAACCAAGAAGAATGTGTTTGGCGGAGGTGAGTCGTGGAATGTGCAGTTAGATGGCTCTTACGAATGGCAGACCGGTAAGAATAGTTCTTCAGCCATGAACAGCTACGAGATCGGTTTATCTACCTCACTTACGTTCCCTCGCGTAGTTTTCCCCCGTATGGGAGACCGGGAGTATGACTTCCCTGCCACTACAACCTTCAAACTTTATGTGGATCAGTTGAATCGGGCGCGTTACTACCGCTTGCTGGCTTTTGGTGGCGAGGCCACTTATGACTTTCAGCCCAAGCCCACCGGCAAACACAGTTTCACTCCTTTCCGGTTGACATTCAATGTGCTGACCAATCCTACACCGGAGTTCCAGCAGTTGCAGGAAGAGAATCCGGCACTTTATGTCTCTTTACGCGACCAGTTTATTCCTGTTATGGAGTATACCTATACCTATGATAATGCCTCTGTGCGGAGGAACCGCCGAAGTTCGCAGTGGTGGCAGACTACCGTAGCATCGGCAGGTAATTTGACATCCGTCATTTACCAGATGTGCGGACAGCCTTTCCGCGAACGCGACAAGAAACTGATGGGCGTTCCCTTTGCCCAATATGTCAAGGTGAATACAGAATTCCGTCATCATCATAAGTTCAATAAGAATCAGTCGATAGCGGCACGTGTGGCAGCAGGTGTTATATGGTCGTATGGCAATGCCATATCCGCCCCCTATACCGAGCAGTTCTATATAGGTGGTGCCAACAGTGTACGTTCTCTGACGACTCGCAGTGCCGGTCCGGGCGGTTATTCTTCGGCTGACGAAGGGAAATATTCCTTTATTAACCATGTCGGTGATATCCGTTTCGAGGCTAATGTGGAGTATCGTTTCCGCATCTTGTCAGACTTGCACGGGGCGGTTTTCCTGGATTCGGGAAACGTATGGTTGATGCGTGAGGATGAATCGCGTCCGGGAGGTAAATTTACATGGAAAGATTTCCCGGAACAAATCGCGCTGGGCACAGGCTTTGGTTTGCGCTATGATTTGGATTTTTTGGTATTCCGATTGGATTTGGGTATTGGCATCCATAATCCGTATGATACAGGTAAGAGTGGCTATTACAATATACCGAAATTTAAGGATGGATTGGCGTTGCATTTTGCCATCGGCTATCCATTCTGATTATACAACTATTTAAATATATCAAAACTATGAAACCTACTTTGTTACTTCTGGCTGCCGGCATGGGCAGCCGTTACGGCGGGTTGAAGCAACTCGACGGACTGGGTCCCAGTGGTGAAACCATCATGGATTATTCCATCTACGATGCGCTGCGTGCGGGATTCGGTAAATTGGTGTTTGTCATCCGTAAGGATTTTGAAGAGGACTTTAAGAAAAAGATTATTTCCAAATATGAAGGGCATATCCCCTGCGAAATGGTATTTCAGGAATTGGATAACCTGCCCGAAGGCTTTACTTGTCCGGAAGGACGCACCAAACCGTGGGGTACGAATCATGCAGTGATGATGGGTGCCAGTGCCATTCATGAGCCGTTTGCCGTTATCAACTGTGACGACTATTATGGCCGTGATTCATTCCAGGTAATGGGCCGTTTCCTGTCTGAGTTGCCCGAAGGAACGAAAAACAGGTACAGCATGGTGGGCTTCCGCGTAGGCAATACATTGAGCGAGAGTGGTACAGTATCACGTGGTGTATGCTCTACTAATGCTAACCACATGTTGACCTCAGTGGTAGAGCGTACGAAGATTCAGCGTATAGACGGTGAAGTGAAATATCTGGACGAGAACGAACAGTGGGTAGCTGTTCCCGATACAACGCCCGTCAGCATGAACTTCTGGGGCTTTACGCCGGATTATTTCGAATACAGTGAGGCTTACTTCAAGACTTTCCTGTCCAATCCCAAGAACATGGAGAACCTGAAAAGCGAGTTCTTTATCCCCTTGATGGTGGATAAACTTATTAACGACGGTACCGCTACCGTAGAGGTACTCGACACAACCAGCCGTTGGTTCGGCGTTACTTATCCGGAGGATCGTCCGCCCGTAGTAGCCAAATTTAAGGAATTGGTTGATGCTGGTGTATATCCCGATCATCTGTTCTAAATTATTCTGACATACTGAAAGCCGGTTTGTTTCTGTGGCAAACCGGCTTTCTTTTTTCTATATTTTGCGTACCTTTGCGGCATTGTAATCATTTTTAATCGGAGCATGATTTCCATTGAATCCCTAAAAGTCGAGTTCAACGCCACCCCTCTGTTCGAGGATGTTTCCTATGTCATTAACAAGAAAGACCGCATCGCCTTAGTGGGCAAAAACGGTGCAGGTAAATCTACCATGCTGAAGATACTGGCCGGATTGCAGCAACCTACCTCCGGCATTGTCTCTGTGCCGCGTGACTGCACCATCGGCTATCTGCCTCAGGTCATGAAATTGGCCGACAGCCGTACGGTACGCGAGGAAGCCGAACTTGCCTTCGAGCACATTCATGAGATGCAGGCCGATATCGACCGCATGAATCAGCAGTTAGCCGACCGTACTGACTACGAAAGCGAAGACTATCAGAAACTCATCGAACGTTTTACCCATGCCAACGACCGTTTCCTGATGATGGGTGGAACGAATTATCAGGCCGAGCTGGAACGTACTTTGCTGGGACTGGGCTTTAGCCGGGCGGACTTCGACCGTCCCACCTCCGAATTTTCCGGCGGATGGCGCATGCGCATCGAGCTGGCCAAGCTCTTGCTGCGCCGCCCCGATGTGTTACTGCTGGACGAGCCGACGAACCACCTCGATATAGAGTCTATTCAGTGGTTGGAACAGTTCCTGGCTACCCGTGCCAATGCCGTTGTGCTGGTCAGCCACGACCGTGCTTTCCTGAATAATGTCACTACCCGTACCATCGAAATCTCCTGCGGACGCATTTACGACTATAAGGTGAAGTATGACGAGTTCGTCGTCCTGCGTAAGGAGCGTCGCGAGCAGCAACTCCGTGCTTACGAAAACCAACAGAAACAGATAGAAGATACCGAAGCTTTCATCGAACGTTTCCGCTACAAAGCCACGAAGGCCGTGCAGGTGCAGAGCCGCATCAAACAATTGGAGAAGCTGGAACGCATTGAGGTGGACGAGGAAGATACATCAGCTTTACGCCTTAAGTTCACCTGCTCCAGTCGCAGTGGTAACTATCCGGTCATCTGCGAGGATGTAGCAAAGGCATACGGTGAGCATGTCATTTTCCACGATGTGAATCTCACCATTAACCGGGGAGAGAAAGTGGCCTTTGTCGGCAAGAACGGCGAAGGAAAATCTACTCTTGTGAAGTGTATCATGGGTGAGATTACCGACTATACCGGCCGCCTCACGCTGGGACACAACGTGCAGATAGGCTACTTTGCACAGAATCAGGCGCAACTGCTGGATGAGAACCTGACGGTGTTCGACACCATCGACCGCGTAGCTGTGGGCGACATCCGCACGAAGATTCGCGACATACTGGGCGCTTTCATGTTTGGCGGCGAGGCGTCCGAGAAGAAAGTCAAGGTGCTGAGCGGTGGCGAACGCACCCGTCTGGCCATGATTAAATTATTACTAGAACCCGTCAACTTCCTTATTCTGGACGAGCCGACGAATCACCTTGATATGCGCTCCAAAGATGTGCTGAAAGAGGCCATTACCAACTTTGAGGGTACAGCTATCATCGTCAGCCACGACCGCGATTTCCTGAACGGACTCGCCACGAAAGTCTATGAGTTTGGCGGCGGTCGAGTAACGGAGCACCTGGGTGGCATTTATGATTTCCTCCGCAAGAAGCAGATAGAGAATCTGAATGAGTTGCAGAAGTCTCCCACGCTCAGTACTTCACCTACTGCCGAGAAGAGAGGGGCATTGGCTACTGCCGCAGATAGTGCAGCAACTGCATCTTCCGGACAGCCGGCTTCTGCTGCCCGTCTCTCCTACGAAGAGCAGAAAGAACTGAACAAGCGTCTCCGCAAGCTGGAACGCCGCGTGGCCGATTGTGAGGCAGAAATTACGCAGACCGAATCCGCTATCGCTATCTTGGAAGCCCGCATGGCCACTCCCGAAGGTGCAGCCGATGTATCACTCTATGAGCAGCATGCCAAACTGAAAGCGCAACTCGACAAAGTGATGGAGGAATGGGAGACAGCGTCACTGGAGCTGGAAGAACAATCTTCTAAAGCGTAAGTCTTTATTTCATTCTTTATCTCGGACTTATATCAGATAAAAATTGACATAAGGAATAGTTCCATTTTTATTTCTTAACTTTGAATTTGAAAGCTAAAGCTTCGTTTTTCAGCCCTTTCGGTATGTAAACAGTTACTTTATTATTTTGAACTGAATACTTAACTTTTTTACCATTTTGTAATAAGACAACGTTACCAGTCGGAATGTTATTTTCCCATTCGATGGTGGAAGGAAGCTTTTCTCCTTCCGGCAAGGCATAAATGGCATAAAGTGTCTTTCCATCTTTGTTTGCTGTGAACCACGTATTGCCGTAATGATATTCACGGGCAGTACGGGTGTTGTAAATAGCCTCTCCGTTTTGACGAAGCCATTTACCAACTTCCTTCAGAACACTGACAGCTTCTTCTTCTATAGTGCCTTGAGGAGTAGGACCTACGTTTAATGCCAGGCATCCGCCTTTGGCTGTTATTTCACTTAGTACATTGATGACCCATGCTGAAGATTTATATTGAGTATTAGGTGCCCATCCCCATGTTTTGCCTAATGTCAGGCAACTTTCCCACGGGTTGGGTAATTGTTCTTTAGGAATGGACTGTTCGGGTGTCTGATAGTTTTCGTTGCGTCCGGGAACAGTGCGGTCTACAGCCAATAATCCCGGCTGTTTTTTGCGGGCATTGTCTATAATGTTGTTCAGATTAATGTCATATTTGGGAGGTCTTACTTGACCACCGTCTAACCATAGGATATCAATAGACCCGTAATTACTCATTAATTCTTCAATCTGGCCGGCAGTGAATTTTTTAAAACTTTCCCATTTCTCGGGATATTTTTTAAGGTCGTAGTTGGGATTTCTGTCCGGTGTTGCCCAAAATGGGTCCCAATAGTCTTGGTGATGAAAGTCCGGTTTGGAGAAATAAGCACCTATCATAAATCCTTTTTGGCGGAAAGCATCAAACACATGATAGGCAATGTTGGCATATTTCCCGTTCTTGTAAGGAGTGTTGGTTATCTTATAGTCTGTGAGTTGGGTGTCGAACATGCAAAAACCATCATGGTGCTTAGTTGTAAAGATGAGGTATTTACAACCGGCATCGGACATGATGTCTGCCCATTTGGACGGTTCAAATTGGGTCGGATTAAACAGACGATCCAAATCCCAGTACCATTGTTTGAATTCTTCGTAATTCATACCGTCACTCACTCGCTTACGGCGTTCACTGAAACGATCTTCGGAACATAGTAGCCATGACTCTGTAATGCCGGGTATAGAGTAGACCCCCCAATGGAACATGATGCCAAATTTCAAGTCTTGCCATTGGTCGAGTTTTTTCAGAACGGCAGAATCGGTAGGCCATTCGTATGTCTTGGACTTTTGATGTACATATCCATTGGCTTCCGTTGCAAAATTCTTTTGGGCCAAGGTAATCGAAGTAATTCCTATTAAATAAAAGGCAAATAGAAATAGTCTTTTCATAGCATTTAATAATTAAATAATTAGTAGTGATTGAATGTACCAAAGATAGACAGATATGGCGAAAGGATGTTTTCAATTTTGTATAATTGAGTTTTGAATTTGTATAAAATAGCGTGTATTTTAGCTGTATCGTTCGTTTTAACTTCTACTTTATCAAGAAAATCTGCAAAAGGATTTTACTTACTACGCCTATTGCTCATTGCTGGAATAAGGATTGTGCTTATTTTGTCTTTCTTCAATCGAGAATATAAGTTTGGCATAAAGTTGCTCAATTTTTGTTTTATAAGAAGTAAAAAATGTATATAGAATACACGGCATATACTGTCTGTTTGTTCCGAAGCCCTTTGGCTCGTGCTTCCAAGCCTTTTCGAGCGCGCTCCGAAAGGCTTCGGAGCACGTTCGAAAGCCCTTCGGAACAATCCCCCGTCAGAACACCTTCTGAACCGGTATAAAGGTAACTTTTCGTAAAGTAAGTTATCTGTACAAAAAGAGAATTCCGTTACTTTTTTCCTTAAAAATGTTTCACATTCTAAATACTGTCTCTCTAATTTGTGTACTTTTGCCGGCGGAAAGTTCAAAGGAATCAACTTTTAATAATATAATTATGAATATGAAACATTACCTTTCCGTTGCAGTCCTCTGTCTTGCCTTGACAGCCTGCAACACCGGTAAGGCTCCGCAGACCATCGGTATCGACCTTGCCAATCTGGACACTACCGCTCTGCCGGGTACTGATTTCTATCAGTATGCTTGTGGCGGGTGGATGAAGAATCATCCTTTGACGGACGAGTATTCGCAATATGGCTCGTTCACCGTTCTTGCGGAAAACAACCGTAAGCAGATACAGGGGCTTATCGAGGAGTTGAGTGCCGTGCAGCACGAAGCCGGAAGCGTGGCACAGAAAATCGGCACGCTCTACAAGGTGGCTATGGACAGCGTGAAGCTGAATCAGGATGGCGTTACGCCCATCAAGGCCGAACTGGATGAGATTGCTGCGCTGAAGGATAAGAAAGATGTATATGCTTTGCTCGGCTCCCTGGAGCGTAGAGGCATCACCAGTTATCTGGGAACCGGTGTGGGTGCTGACCAGATGAATAGC
Organism: uncultured Bacteroides sp.; assembly: GCA_944320945.1. GTDB lineage: Bacteria > Bacteroidota > Bacteroidia > Bacteroidales > Bacteroidaceae > Bacteroides. The sequence continues at coordinate 20,947 of CALUJK010000056.1, forward strand.
GACATGAATGCCGTGTACACGCAGCAGGCCGGACTGAGTATGGGCGAGCGTGACTACTATCTGGCTACGGATGAGGCTACTACCAAGATTCGTGAGGCCTTCAAGGTACATGTGCAGAAGATGTATCAGCTGGCCGGATTTGACGAGGCTACGGCAAAGAAGGGTAGTGGCATTGTGATGGATGTGGAAACCCGTCTGGCCAAGGCATTCCGCAGCATGGTGGAATTGCGCGACCCGCACGCCAACTATAACAAGATGACGATGGACGAGGTGCGCAAGCAGTATGCCACTTTCAATTGGGATGCTTATCTCACCAATCTGGGCTTGAAAGATGTAAAGGAAATCATTGTAGGGCAGCCCGCTTCACTGGAAACGGCTGTCAAGATACTGGACACCTTGCCGGTGGATCAGCAGTCTCTCTATCTGCAATGGAAACTTATCGATGCTGCTGCTGCTTACTTGAGCGATGAGATTGTAGAACAGAATTTCGACTTCTACGGCCGTACCATGTCCGGTTCGAAAGAGTTGCAGCCCCGTTGGAAACGTGCGGTATCGGTTACCGGTTCTGTGCTGGGCGAAGCTGTAGGGCAGATGTATGTAGAGAAATACTTCCCCGCTGCTGCCAAGGAACGCATGGTGACGCTTGTGAAGAATCTGCAAGACGCATTGGGTGAGCGCATCCAGAATCTGGAGTGGATGGGAGATTCCACGAAGGCAAAGGCACTTGAGAAACTGGCTGCTTTCCATGTGAAGATAGGTTATCCGGACAAATGGAAAGATTACTCTACGCTGGAGATTAAGGATGATTCTTTCTGGGCAAACATAGAACGTGCCATTTGTTGGTCAAGCGACGAGTCGATGGCCAAGGCCGGTAAGCCTGTTGATAAAGAGGAGTGGCACATGACTCCGCAGACGGTCAACGCTTACTATAATCCGACAACTAACGAGATTTGTTTCCCGGCCGGTATCTTGCAGCCTCCGTTCTTTGATATGAATGCTGATGATGCCTTTAACTATGGTGCAATCGGCGTGGTTATCGGTCATGAGATGACGCACGGATTTGACGACCAGGGCCGTCAGTATGACAAAGACGGTAATCTGAAAGACTGGTGGACAGAGGAAGATGCCAAACGCTTTGAAGAACGTGCACAGGTGATGGTGAACTTCTTCGACAGCATTCAGGTGGCTCCGGGCGTGTATGCTAATGGCAAACAGACACTGGGCGAGAACATAGCTGACTACGGTGGCCTGCAAATTGCTTATCAGGCTTTCAAGAAAGCTACAGCCGCAGCGCCGTTGGCTACTGTCAGTGGTTTGACTCCCGAACAGCGCTTCTTCCTTGCCTATTCCGGCGTATGGGCTAACAATGTACGTCCGGAGTTCGTGCTCTATCTGACCAAGATGGATGTACACTCGCTGGGTGAATGGCGTGTGAACGGTGCACTGTCGCAGATAGATGCGTGTTACGACGCTTTCAATATCACCGAGAAAGATCCGATGTTTATTGCGAAGGATAAGCGCGTTGCCATTTGGTAATTGGAACAGGAAAAACAGATAAATTTATAGGGAAATGGGAACTGGCAGGGTGTCGGTTCCCATTTTTTCTGTAAAATATTGCTGTTGTGTTTGCAGAGAATAGGTAAATCGCGTATCTTTAGCACTACAAAATTGGTTGAGTGTATGAAACGGATATGTAGGCTATGGCTCCTGTCTGGGATGGCTTTGATGTGTACAATCTCGGGGGTGGCTCAGCAGATTGTGTATGCGAATCTGAGTGAGCTGCTGGAGAATCGCGGAGATACGGTTACCACGCTGCGGGTGGAAAAGCGGACAAAGAATCAAACCTATTTGGTGGGAGGAGGTGATTACAAAATTACGGCACAAGGTAATCGCTGGCTTACCCGCTATTTGCGTAAACGCTGCTATGCGGTGCGGGTGGATTCGGCTCTTTATGTCAATTGCCGGAAGATGCACTACAAGAAGTTTAAAATGGGCACGTGGTATGCTCCTGCCATACAAATCTGCCGGCATATTTATTATAAGATGCAGCCGGTGGGGCAGATAGCTGCCAGTACAGCGATGCCGACCGATGTTCCCCGTCTGGGTGGAAATGTGGGTGAGGCCATCAGTGCGGCCGGACTGGTGCACAAACGGGTCTATTATGAGATTGAACCGGAAACAGGACAAACAGAATTTTTAGGACGGAAACGAATGATGGAGTTGCTGAAAGGAAATGAGGATTTGCAGGATGAGTTCTCGCAAGAGCCGGATGAGTCGGCAGAAACGATGGAAAAATATTTAAAGCAATTAGAGTGTAATACTAATTAATTATCAAAAGAAACGGATATGGGCCCACGTGATGGTTTGCAAGAGCGGATAGTCGAAGTTTCTTCGGAATTGTTTACGGATCAGGGAATCAAGGGTGTTACCATGGATCGTATAGCCTCTTCTGTAGGGATTTCCAAGAGGACACTTTACGAGGTGTTTATGGATAAAGAAGCTCTGCTCGAGGCATGCATTTGGAAGAGTCAGGAGAAAGACAGGGAGTTTATCCGAACAGTTATGTCTTCTTCGGATAATGTTTTGGAAGTGTTGATGAAGTGTTATCAGTATAATATTCAGCGCTTCTATTCTACCAACAAACTGTTCTTTGAGGAAATCAAGGAGTTTCCGAAGGCTTATGCTAGACTGTTGAAGGGGCATGACCGTGATTCGGAAGAGGTCATCAGCTTTTTCAATCAGGGGGTTAAACAGGGGATTTTCCGGTCGGATGTGAACTTTGCCATTATGAATTTGTTACTGAAAGAGCAACTCAATATGCTGATGAATACGGATATTTGTGAGCGATTCTCGTTTATAGAGGTATATGAGTCTATCATGTTTACTTATCTTCGAGGCATTTCTACAGAGCATGGCGGGCGTGAACTGGATCGATTCATCCGGGAACATAAGGAAATATTCTAAAGAAAAAGAGGCCGTATCAAAATAGGTGCTGACTATCTTATGTACTGTCATTTTCGATTTTGATACAGCCTCTTTAATTGTATGGCGTAAGCGTCTTTTATTCGTCTTTTACTTCCTCGAAGTCTACATATTCCCCTTCATCTTTGGAGAAAAGTTTTTTGCGGCGTTTGGGGTGACCGTTGTTATGTGGCGTCTCGCTTTCTTGATATGAATGGTTGCTCTGCTGTGAGTCGTTGGAAGAATTGTAAGTGGTGGTATGATAACCTTTTTGTCCGGTTCTTCGATTTCCGGCTCCGAATATGCCTCGGAGAAAACTTCCTATCAGGGCTAAGCCGATGAATAGGACAGCGATTATGATGATAAATATGAATCCCAAAAAATGAAACATAACTGATACTTGCTTTAAGTTTATAACTCTGTATTAATAAAACAGATAAGAAACGAAAAAGTTTACCGTTTTCTCCAAGCTAACAGAGAGAGGAGAATGTACCACACGATAACGGCTGCAAATCCGCTGACCTTGAAGAAAATAAGCAGGGGAATGCACACAAGTAAAAAGGTAAAGCTGACTTTATTGTCTTTCCAGGAAAGATTCTTGAACTTCAGGGAGAACATTGGAATCTCTGATACCAACAGTCCGGAGAACAGGCAAACCATCAATGCCAAATACAACGGGTGAAAATGCTCGCTGACCAGAAAGGAGTGGCTTCCGGCTACCAGCGAAGCCCAAAAAAGGGCATTGGCAGGAACGGGCAGTCCGATAAAAGAACTTGTCTGCCGCGTATCGTTATTAAATTTAGCCAGTCGTAGACCGGAGAATACCGCAATGAAAAATGCTATGTAAGGGAATACCGCGGAAATACCTTCCCAGCCGGCCGGGTAGTGCATCTCTTTGAACAAGGAAAACACAATGAATGCGGGAGCCGCGCCGAAGCTGATGTCATCGGCCAATGAATCCAAGTCTTTTCCTATGGGTGAGTAAGCATGTAGGACGCGTGCCGCCAATCCGTCGAAGAAATCAAAAACGGCACCGATAATGATGAAAAGCAGGGCGTAGTCATATTGACCTTTGAGCGCCATGACACTGGCTATGCAACCGGAAAACAGGTTGAGGCAGGTTAGTGTGTTGGGAATATTACGTGTGATGAAATTAGCCATTGTCCATTGCTGTTATTGGTTCTTACTTGAGTTTGGCTATTACGGTTTGGTTACCTGTAGTCAGTTGACCCAGTTTTACACATATCTCTGTGCCTAAGGGAAGGAATACGTCAACGCGGGAACCAAACTTAATGAATCCCATGTGTTCGTCGATATAGCATTCTTCACCGGGTTCGGCATATGTGACGATGCGTCTTGCCATAGCTCCGGCAATCTGCCTGGCCATAATCTCGGTCCCTTCGGGAGTCTCGATGATAATGGTAGACCGTTCGTTGTCGGTGCTGGCTTTGGGCAGCCAGGCTTTCATGAACTTACCGTTTTGATGAGATACCTGTTTTACTACTCCATCCACCGGATACCAGTTGGCATGTACGTTGACCAAGCTCATGAATATAGAGACCATGATGCGGCGGTCGTGAAAGTACTCATTCTCTTGCACCTCTTCTACTACGACAATCTTGCCATCGGCAGGGGCCACCACGATTTTTTCAGTGTCTTTGCCGAACAGACGTATGGGACAACGAAAAAAGTTAACGGTAATGCCGTAAACGATGAGACTGGCAGCAGCTGTGATGTAAAATGGAATTTTACAGTCTATTCCAACGTATAGTCCGGCGTTTATGATAAGTAAAAGGAAAAAGCCGACGGTTAGCGTGTGGGTACCTTCCCGATGGAGACGTATTTTCTTGAGTTTCTTTAGTCGGACCATGAGTCTTATACTTCTGTTTTATCAGTTGAATATAATTTATCTGCAAAAATAGTCCTATTTTGAAAATATAACAAGGATTTGAAAGAGAAATGCGTCTGTTGATAACTTTTGGAGCAATATTTTTGACAGCTGTCAGATACGTCGTATCTTTATGCACCATATTGAAAGACGCTTATGCAAGATTTTGTACATTTACATGTTCATACCCAGTATTCATTGCTTGATGGCCAAGCCAGTATCAGCCGGCTGGTGGACAAGGCAATGCAGGATGGAATGAAAGGCATTGCCGTGACCGATCATGGCAATATGTTTGGAATCAAAGAGTTTATCAATTACGTAAACAAGAAGAACAGTGGAACGAACGGTGAGATAAAGGACCTGAAGAAGCAACTCGCAGCCATAGAAAGCGGAGAAGCCGGTGAAGACAAGGAAGCGCAATTGGCCGAATGCAAGGCGAAAATAGCTGAGGCTGAAAGCAGACTGTTCAAACCTATCATCGGGTGTGAAATGTATGTAGCCCGTCGCACCATGGATAAAAAAGAGGGGAAACCGGACCAAAGCGGTTACCACCTTGTAGTGCTGGCGAAGAACGAAAAGGGCTATCACAACCTGATAAAACTCGTATCCCGTGCATGGACCAAAGGTTACTACATGCGTCCGCGTACCGATCGTAATGAACTGGAGAAATATCACGAAGGGCTGATTGTCTGTACAGCCTGCATTGCGGGTGAAGTTCCGCGGCGCATCATCAATGACCAGTTGGAAGAAGCCGAAGAGGCCATCCGCTGGTATAAGAATCTCTTTGGGGATGACTACTATCTGGAGCTTCAGCGGCATAAAGCTACGGTGGAGCGTGCCAATCACGAAGCCTATCCCTTGCAGCAGAAGGCGAATGCCAAACTGTTGGAGTATGCCAAGAAATATGACATCAAGGTAATTTGCACGAACGATGTCCACTTCGTAGACGAGGAGAATGCCGAGGCGCATGACCGCCTGATTTGCTTGAGTACAGGAAAAGATCTTGATGACCCCAGTCGTATGGTCTACACCAAACAAGAGTGGATGAAAACAAAAGCTGAGATGAACGAAGTCTTTGCCGATGTTCCGGAAGCCCTTTCGAATACGTTGGAGATATTGAATAAAGTAGAGTTCTACTCCATAGACCATGTGCCCATTATGCCCACCTTTGCCATTCCGGAAGATTTCGGAACAGAAGAAGAGTATCGGGCGAAATACACAGAACAGGATTTGTTTGAAGAGTTTACACGGGACGAGAACGGCAACGTGGTGCTGGACGAAGCGGCCGCCCATGCAAAAATCAAGCGTCTGGGCGGATATGAGAAACTTTACCGTATCAAGTTGGAAGCAGACTATCTGGCTAAATTGGCATTTGACGGTGCCAAACGTCTGTATGGCGACCCCTTGTCCGATGAGGTGAAAGAGCGCTTGACGTTCGAGCTTTATATTATGAAGACCATGGGTTTCCCCGGTTACTTCCTGATTGTGCAGGACTTCATCAATGCCGCCCGTTCCCAGTTGGGAGTATGGGTAGGCCCCGGCCGTGGCTCTGCGGCAGGTTCGGCCGTGGCGTATTGCTTGGGCATTACGAAGATAGACCCGATTCAATATGATTTGCTGTTCGAGCGTTTCCTGAATCCGGATCGTATCTCGCTGCCGGATATTGACGTGGACTTTGATGACGACGGCCGTGGCGAGGTGCTACGCTGGGTGACGGAGAAGTACGGACAGGAGAAAGTGGCACATATTATTACCTACGGCACGATGGCCACCAAGATGGCTATCAAGGACGTAGCCCGTGTGGAAAAGCTGCCTTTGTCCGAATCAGACCGGCTGACCAAGCTGGTGCCGGATAAAATCCCCGATAAGAAGCTGAATCTGAAGAACGCCATAGAGTATGTGCCGGAATTGCAGGCGGCGGAAGTTTCTACCAACCCGTTGATACGTGACACCATCAAGTACGCCAAGATGCTGGAAGGCAATGTGCGCGGAACAGGTGTACATGCCTGTGGCACCATCATCTGCCGTGACGACATCACCGACTGGGTGCCGGTAAGTACGGCCGATGACAAAGAGACCGGCGAAAAGATGCTTGTGACGCAGTATGAAGGCTCCGTCATCGAAGATACCGGTTTGATAAAGATGGACTTCCTGGGACTGAAAACATTGTCCATCCTGAAAGAGGCGGTAGAGAACGTGCGCATACACCGGGGCATCGAGATAAATATAGACAAGATTTCCATCACCGACCCGGATACCTATCAGCTGTACTGCGACGGACGCACCATCGGCACGTTCCAGTTCGAATCGGCCGGTATGCAGAAGTATCTGAGGGAATTACAGCCCAGCACGTTCGAGGACCTCATAGCCATGAATGCCCTCTATCGTCCGGGGCCTATGGATTACATTCCAGACTTTATCGACCGTAAGTGGGGACGCAAGCCGATTGTGTATGACATCCCCATCATGGAGAAGTACCTGAAGGATACCTACGGCATTACCGTCTATCAGGAGCAGGTGATGCTTCTGTCGCGTCTGTTGGCCGACTTTACGCGCGGTGAGTCCGATGCCTTGCGTAAGGCCATGGGTAAGAAGCTGCGCGACAAGCTGGACCACATGAAGCCCAAGTTCATTTCCGGCGGACAGAAGAACGGCTACGACCCGGAGGTGCTGGAAAAGATTTGGGCCGATTGGGAGAAGTTCGCCTCCTATGCCTTCAACAAATCGCATGCGACGTGCTATTCCTGGGTGGCATACCAGACCGCCTATATGAAAGCCAACTATCCCGCAGAGTACATGGCAGCCGTCATGAGCCGAAGCTTGTCGAACATTACCGATATCACCAAACTGATGGATGAATGTAAGGCGATGGGCATCAAGGTGCTCGGCCCGGATGTCAACGAAAGTAACATGAAGTTCACCGTCAATAGGGAAGGAAACATCCGCTTCGGTCTGGGTGCCGTGAAGGGGGTGGGCGAGAGCGCCGTGCAAAGCATTATGGAGGAACGCCGCAAGAACGGAGCGTTCAAAGGCATCTTCGACTTTGTCCAGCGCATCAATCTCAATACATGCAACAAGAAGAACCTGGAATGCCTGGCACTGGCCGGCGGTTTCGACAGCTTCCCGGAGCTGCGGCGCGAGCAGTACTTTGCCGTGAACCAGAAGGGGGAATCCTTCCTGGACACCCTGGTGCGCTACGGCAACCGTTACCAGATAGACAAGGCCGCTGCCCTCAACTCCCTGTTTGGCGGGGACAACGTGATAGACATTGCCACGCCGGAGATTCCGCAGGCCGAGCCGTGGGGCGACCTGGAACGACTGAACAAGGAGCGCGATTTGGTGGGAATCTACCTCTCTGCACATCCGCTGGACGAGTTTGCCGTGGTGCTGGAGTACGTATGCACTGCCCACATGGCTGACTTGGAAAATCTGTCCGCCTATGCCGGTCGTTCGCTCAAGTTGGGTGGCATTGTCACCGGTGTGCGGCGGGGCATCAGCAAGAGCGGCAATCCTTATGGCATAGCCAAGATAGAAGACTATTCCGGCTCGCGGGAGTTCCCCTTCTGGGGCAACGACTGGGTCACCTATCAGGGCTTCCTGAACGAAGGCACTTTCGTCTTTATCCATGCCACATGCCAGCCCAAGAAGTGGAAGGAGGACGAACTGGAACTGAAAGTCACCTCCATGGAACTGCTCCCCGAGGTGAAAGAGAAGCTGATAGAGAAACTCACCATCCTCATTCCCCTTAGCGCGTTGAACAGAGTCTTTATCGACGAACTGACGGAACTCACCCGGAAGCATCCCGGCACCACCGAACTTTACTTCAAGGTGACGGACGAGGAGAACAACATGACGGTCGATTTAGTCTCCCGCCCCGTGCGGCTGTCCGTCGGTCACGATCTTATTTCGTATTTAAAAGAGTGTCCCGGTTTAGAGTTTCGGATTAATTGATTACTTTTGCTCTGCCTATGGCAATAGAGAGAGATTTGAATATTTATCATACATAACATTTTAACACAGTAATATTATGGCATTAGAAATTACAGACAACAATTACAGAGAAGTTTTAGCAGACAGCAAACCCGTGGTAATCGACTTTTGGGCTACCTGGTGTGGTCCTTGCAAGATGGTGGCTCCTATCATCGATGAACTGGCACAAGAGTATGAAGGCCAAGTGATTATCGGCAAGTGCGATGTCGATGAGAACAACGACGTAGCTGCCGAGTTCGGCATCCGCAACATCCCCACCGTACTCTTCTTCAAAGGCGGTCAGCTGGTGGACAAGCAAGTAGGTTCGGCGCCTAAGTCCACCTTTGCCAACAAGGTGAAAGCGTTATTATAATTAATTATATAATCAAGGCTTCGGGCACACAGAGCGGTTACATTCCGTCTGTGCCGTTCGGAGCCTTACATGTTTTATAACGGTATGGAAACACAGGACGAATTTCTGAGCAGCGACTTGGACGACGAAAAGACCATCGACTTTATCCGTCACTATTTGCCGCAAGACTTGAAAGACAGGTTCTCTGACGATGAGATGCACTATTTCCTCGATGTCATCGATGAGTATTACGCAGAGAGCGGCATCCTCGATGCCCAGCCCGATGCCGACGGTTACATTGACATTGATGTGGAGAAAATCGTAGATTATGTGGTTAAGGAAGCCCGCAAGGACGGGATGGGAGAGTACGACCCCGAAGAAATCCTCTTCATCGTGCAGGGCGAAATGGAGTACGCCGACTCTTTGGGCGAGTAAATAAACAGCAACGTCATTCTGAACGAACGTGAAGAATGACGTTGCTTGTTTTCGTTTCAACCCATTGGGTTTTCCTCTTCGTCCTCGTTACCGCCGGTGCCGGGCTCTTCGTCCTTACCGTCCTGTGCCGGGTCGTTGTCCTCAGTGTTGGGTGAGAGTTCTATCCATTCCAGTTGGTCGCTGTCCACGAGGGCACGGGTGTAGGTGCCGTTGGCCAGGCGGGTGCGTTCGGGGACGAACTCCACGCGGACGGCCTTCACTTGTTTTTCAAAATCGAAGTCTTCCAGATTCTCCACGCCTACGGTGTCCAGCACGTAGCGGAAGTAGCCCAGCCCCTTGATGTGGACGCTCTTGCCCTGCGCCATGCGGTTGTGCATCACGCCCGCGATGTCGCCCAAGACGGCTTGTACGTCGGAGTTGCTCACGGTGGAAATCTTCGTCAAATCCTTGGCGATGGTTTCCGTTTCTACAGGTTTGCCCTGCACCACGGCACGGGGGTAATATACCCCCTGCTGCTTGTTGTACGATTTTTTGTAGAATGGCATAGCTTCTTCTGTTTTTAAGTTGTTAAATTATGTTGTTTTCTCAATACGCCGTATTGAGGCGGTCAATATGCCGTATTGTGCTCGTCAATACGCCGTATTGAGAATGTCTGTTCATCGGTATCCATACATGGGGTATTTTCATCACTCATCTGGCGTATCGCCATCCCCGGTATATTTATAGACCACGCTGCTTGCATCGACAGTGGCTATCACATCGCTATATGGCAAAGCTGATGTGCCTGCACGTCCGATGTAATCGGCAAAACTGCGACCATTCCTTTCACCTCGGTGGGCGTGGACTTCTGAATTATTGGAGATTGTCACAGTTGGAGTGGATGATGCCGTGTTTCCCACCCAATCCATGCCATTGCCTATGGCCGGGGCAGACCAGTTTGTCCCACCACATCCATACGCATAAACAGCAGCATTATCTATGGTGATGGATTGGCATGTTGCGCTTCCTGTACTTCCGATTCCCGGTGAAACTGTTTCCCTAAGACTTTGACTGCTGCTATAAGCATATAAGGTTACATTTTCGATATTAATGTTGCCGCTATTCGCACTTTGATGGTTACTGTCATCAATCACATAACCACCAATACCGCTGCTGCCCTCACAGCCTGTCACGGTCAGCACATCGCTGCGGTCGCGCCCCGTGATGGTAACGGTGCTGCCCTCTGCCACATAGATGCCCGCACCGTCGCCGGAAGACACTTCGTTGTTCTCACCCATCACATGAATGGTGGGGCTGCCGCCCGTGATGTCGATGGCATTGCCGCCCGATACGTTTATCTGTGCATCTTCCAAGTAGATGTTAGGATTGCCGCCCGTCACCCGTATGGCATGGCTGCCTGTGCCGGTGAAGTAGTAGATGCCGTCGCTGCTGATGGTATAGTCGCCGGTGGAGAGGTCGATGGTCGTTGTCCCCTCGTTGTTCACCGTCCAGGTGATGGTGTGCAGCGCCCCGGCCTGCGTGGTCACGGGGGAGCTAAGTTCGCAGAAGCGGCTGACCGCTTCGGTATTTTGAATATAGAAAGTCTTTAACTCTACGTCGGGTCCTACATTGGCCTCCCAGCAGGTGCCTATGCCCTCGCGCTCCACCCGAAGCATGTCAATTCGAACTGAAGTGCCTTCCTGTTTTGTTATTCTTCCCTCCTCGATGTCGCAATTCGTGGGAACATTAACCAGCTTTATGTCTCTTACATCAGCTATACCTTTGGTGACAACACGCACCTTGGCCAGCTGGTGCTCGAACTGCAAGGTAACGGGCGATTGGTGGTCGCCCGTGCCAATGCCGCGCAGCACGTAGGTCAGCCCGTTCCTATCTTGGTTGCTGAGGTCTACTCTGCCATCCGTAGCGGGATACCAGGCAGTGACCTCGGCAGTCTGTGTGCTCTTCCAATATACGGGCGTTTCGGGTTCCACGGTCACATTTCCCGCATCGTCCACCTTTATTATATAGATGCCCGTTTCCTCATTGTCACCAATGCGCACCCCAATGCGTTCATCGCCCGTCCAGTGGCTGCCCATGCCGTCCGTTTCGTTTTCTGCGATGCGCGTCCACGGCTCTTCACTGCTCTCTGCGGTGATACTGACGCTACCTATCTGCAAGGGGTATTCGCCGTCGGGCAGAGTGTTGCCCTGCTCGGCCAGTTCGTCCTGCGTGCAGGCGGCCAGTGTCAGCACGGCAGCTGCCAGGAGGGTGTATGGTCTCATCCTATGAATATGTGTATAGATTGCTTTCATTGTAAACATCATCTTTTCGTTTTGTTTATACAGGCAGGGTGACACTTCCGCTACCGTCGATGCCGGTGTCCCAATCGCCGATTTCTGCGTTGCTCACGCTCAGCCCCGTGTTGTTGATGGTCACGGTGTAGGTGTATCTGTTGCCGGGCAGCAGTCCGTTGGCGGGGGCGTTGAGCGCTGCCGTGTAGGTCTGTCCGTTGTAGGTCACTTCCAGATTCAGCTTGCCGCTTGCCACGGTTTGCGGCACGAGGATAATCGGCGTGCAGTCCACCTGGCTGTCCGCTTTGCCGGTCACGGTCAGGGCAATGTCGTCCGTCGTGCTGCCTGCCGTCAGTGTGCAGTCCGTCGTGCGGAAGGTGGCGTCGGTGGTCAAGCCCGTCAGCTTGTAGCCCGTCAGGGCGGCGAGGTCGTTGATGCCGTCGCCCGCCACGAACTTAAAGATGCCTTGGCTCATGATGTGCCGGAAGGCGTTGTCGCCGGTGAAGCTCACCACGGGCTGCGATTCCGATGCGCTGACCGTGGTCGTGGCGAGAATGTCGTGATGGTTCCAGCCGCTTTCGGCATCCACCGGCTGCGTCCGCGTGTCGATGGTGATGACGTCACCGGATGCGGCCACTGCCGGGAGTGCATACCAGGCTTGGAAGGAGACTTCGTCGCGGTCCTGGAAGTAGTAAGGGTCGTCCGCCGTCCACGTCGTGCCGTCGGCTTGCAGCACGTAGGTGTGCGCCTCGCTGCCGCCTGCCACCACGGTGATGGCATCGCCCGGGGTGAAACGTGCCGAGTTGCCGTCGGCATCGCTGCTGATGCGGGTGTCGGCGGCGATGCTTTGGCCGATGCTTGCCGTCACTTGGGCTGCCACGGAGCCGTCGGCGGGCGGGTTGTTCACGGGTTCGTCGTTGCTGCATGCCGCCAGTGTCAGCGCCACGGTCAGCGTGGCGAGGGCGGCAGAATGGAATTTGAATCTGCTTGTTTTCATCATTGTATAAAGTTTATGGATTATGAAATGGTCCGGGCACAGACGCCTGAAAAAGGGCACGGCGCATCCCGCGGACGGGGACACGCCGAAACGGCTCCTGCCTGTTCCTGAAAAAGGCACGGCGGAAGCGGAAAAATAGAATCGTAAAGTGTTGTTTATCTGAGGACTTTCACTATCTTGACGCGCGATGTGTGTTTATACAAAAATCGCACGTACACAAGTTTCTCGCCTTGTTTTTATCGGAATATGTGTGTGCGTACTGCTTCATGCGTCTTGGGATTTTTCGTTGTTGCCCGGGAAGTATTTTCCGGTATGTGCTTGCAAAGATAGTAAAAAATACTTCCCGGCAAAGGATTTTTATGTCTGACTGTGCGAAGTTTATGCTCAGGCGGCCGGTGGCGTATTCAGACAGAAGAATACCGCCGTGCTGATGAGGATGACGCCCAGCACTCCGTAGAACCACCGGGCCTGCCGCCGGCCTACGTTCTTCACGATGAACTGCGTGTTGTGGGCGGTGAAGAACCACTCCCAGTTGCAGAGCGCCGCCAGCAGGCTGACGATGCCCGCCGCGGCAAAGATGCCTTGTATGATGTATTGGCTTATCATGACCGGCGGGGGTTAGCGGGCTTCGTCCAGGGTGAGCCGGCGGCTGCCGCCTTCCGTCTCTTCGATGGTGACCTTCACGGCGTTGCCGGGCAGCAGGTCGTCAATCAGTTCCGGCCACTCGATGAAGCAGAGGGCACCGCTGTAGAAGTAGTCCTCGTAGCCCATGTCGTACACCTCTTCCAGCTTCTTGATGCGGTAGAAGTCGAAGTGGTAAATCAGTTCGCCGGTGGTGTCCGAGCGGTATTCGTTGACAATGGCAAAGGTGGGCGAGGTGATGACGTCCGTCACGCCCAGCGCCTCGCATACGGCCTTGATGAAGGTGGTCTTGCCGGCTCCCATCTTGCCGTAGAAGGCAAACACGGTGTTGTCGCCCATGGCCTCGATGAAGCGGCGGGCGGCGTCTTGAATCTGTTCTAAGGATTGAATGTTGATTTCCATATCTTATTTGTATTATCTGATGACGTTTTATGATTTGCGGTGTGTGCGGAGGGCGGTCACCGTCTTGCACACGGCGTATAGCGCAATGGAGACGAAGATGATGGCTGCCCCGGACGGCACGTTGAGCCAGGTGGAGACCAGCAGTCCCCCTAGGCAACCGGCACAACCGATGAGCATGGATAGGCCGATGATGCGTTGGAAACGGGAGGTGAAGA
>CALUJK010000057.1 GCA_944320945.1 uncultured Bacteroides sp.
AATATGATCAGGCTTCTTGAAAAGCTCATCAGCCAAAGGGATCAGATTCATAATCGTCAGAGGTAAGGAAACCAAATCCGTTGAGTTCGGGGCATTCAACGAAGGTATCAGGCTTAAGGACTGCATTTGTATGCAGCAGAAGCTCATGAATGTGAAATGTGTAACTGCTGATTCCATATATGCCAATAATGCCAACAGAAAGTTCGATGCAAAATATGGAATATCCACATCCTTTGTGCGTAAGGGAAGGGCGGCCCAAAATGAACCCTTGAGAAAGGTACTCAGTCGTGAACTCTCAAAAGAAAGAGCCACCTGACTGGAAGGAAGTTCCGGAACTCAAAAGCAACATTATTTGCTCTCAAGTATAAAGGCACGGAACAGAAAAACGGAAATCCTGTGGATTTTCTTCGGAATACATACGGCGAATGCCGTAGTGATGGCAGGCAAGATTAAAAACAGATTGGATAAAGCCGCATAACATGTTTTTACCGGCAGAATCAAAACAGGGCATCGGACTTCTTCCGGATCAGCATGTCCATCCGATAAAGTCTTGTGAGGAAACAACGAAAAACTATAATAAAAATGGCATAGAAAGTGATTTTTTATTTATCATCTTCATATGCCATTGTATGTTTTAGGGACATTTACTGAATATCCCAATTTTATCGGTGTAAAGTATATATAAATCATAATTAGGGAAGTTATTTCTCTTTCTTTTTACGTCCTTTTTCCCCTTTAAAGCTTCGATTTTTACGTCTTCCTTTTCCTGTAAGATGGGGTATATATGCAGGAGCTTCACCTAATTCTTCTGGAACTGAAATTTTATAAATTTCCTTTTCTAAGAACTGTTCTATTATCTTAAACTTGGTTTGTTCTTTTTCGCTAATAAATGTCAATGCCACTCCGTCATTGTTGGCACGGGCTGTGCGGCCAATGCGATGCACGTAGTCTTCACAATCATGTGGCACATCATAGTTGATCACCAAACGAATGTCATCAATATCAATACCTCGTGCTACGATGTCCGTTGCTACTAATATGTTGATATGTCCAGCCTTAAACTCGTACATCACTTCTTCACGTTGAGACTGTTCCAAATCCGAATGCATTTCGCCTACATTCAGCTTCATGCTTTTCAGTGCTTTGGCAACTTCTTTTACTTTGATTTTAGAAGAAGCAAAGATGATGACCCGTTCGGGCGTTTGTTCGGCAAAAAGATGGCGGATAATACCCAGTTTCTGATTCTCATAGCAGACATAAGCTGCTTGTATGATTTTGTCTGCCGGTTTTGATACAGCCAGTTTTACTTCAGCCGGATTGTTCAGAATATTTTTGGCCAATTGCTGTATTTTAGCAGGCATCGTGGCAGAAAACATGATAGTCTGCCTTTCCTTAGGTAAATATTTGACAATCTGCATGATGTCATCGTAGAACCCCATGTCCAACATACGGTCGGCTTCATCCAGTATAAAGTATGATACGTGTGATAAATCTACATATCCCAGGCTAAGATGCGCAATCAATCGTCCCGGAGTAGCGATTACTACGTCTGCTCCCAGCGTCAGCCCCTTTTTTTGCTGTTCAAACAAGATGCCATCGTTGCCGCCATATACTGCTACGCTACTTATCGGCATGAAGTATGAGAATCCTTCCATTTGCTGGTCTATTTGCTGTGCCAGTTCTCGGGTAGGAGCCATTACAATGCAATTGATATATTCTTCCGGATGCTTTCCTTCAGATAGTTGGTTAAGGACGGGCAGCAGGTAAGCAGCAGTTTTGCCCGTACCTGTCTGAGCGACGGCTATCAGGTCTTTACCTTCTAAAATTAAGGGAATTGATTTTTCTTGTATGGGAGTACACTCTTCAAAACGCATGGCATCTAATGCGTCGAGGACACTATCATTTAAAGGTAGTTCGGAAAACTTCATGAGGTCTATTCTAATTTGTGGACAAAGATAATTAAATCCCTGTTATTATGATATAGATTCTGGCAATTTAAATGGAATACTTAAATTCTGTATTGTCGCAATATGCTTGAAGCTATTACAGGGAAATCAAATCTCTATCATTCTCTATTTTTGACATCAAAAATGAATCCGACATGAAATTATCCCCTGCCACAATATATTCTGACGGGGGTGACCACGAAGTACGTTCGGAGCACGGTTTGAACGTATTTCGTGGTAGCACCATGTATAGATGCCGGTCGGCGAGAAAAGGGGATGTTGCAAAATTCTGACAAAGATTACACTTTTGTTATTCTAAGAGAAGGGTAGGAGCTGCTTTTTAAGTTAAAAGTCATTGCTTCTTTAAAATAAATGTCTATATTTGATGTGCTTTACTTAAAATAAATGTATTATGAAAAAGTATTTAGCAGAAATGGTAGGTACGATGGTTCTCGTACTGATGGGTTGCGGTAGCGCAATCTTTAATGGAGGGTGCGGCACTCCCGCACAAGTGTTAATGGTAGCTGTAGCCTTTGGTCTATCTGTTGTGGCGATGGCTTATACTATTGGTGGTACATCCGGATGCCATATCAATCCGGCCATTACGTTGGGATGTATGTTTGCTGGCCGTATCAGCAATAAAGATGGAATGATGTATATGCTGTTCCAAGTAATAGGTGCTATTATTGGTTCTACTATCTTGTGGTTACTTACTTCTAACATAGACATGGCTTATGCTACGACTACGGGGGCTAATGTTTGCGCTTCCGGTGTTAGCATTGTGGGAGGCTTTGTGGCTGAAGTTGTCTTTACTTTTGTGTTTGTATTAGTAGTGCTTGGTGCCACCGATGCTAAACGCGGAGCCGGACAATTTGCAGGTTTAGCCATTGGTCTTTCTCTGATATTAGTGCACATTGTTTGTATTCCTATTACCGGTACATCAGTGAACCCGGCACGTAGCATTGGTCCGGCATTGTTCGAAGGTGGTGCCGCTTTGTCACAATTGTGGATATTCATCATAGCACCTTTTATCGGCGCGTTTTTGTCAGCTTGCGTTTGGAAGATTATTGGCGAAAACAAGTGAAATATGTTATATAACATAAATTTAAAGCATATTCTTTTGGTTATTACAATTAATGCTCTACCTTTGCACCCGATTTCAATCTTAAAAGGCTATTGATAATAAGGACTTTATTATTGGTAGGGCTTTATAGTCAAAGTCTCGGGGTGAAATTACTACCTGTAAAGTAGTCCTCGGGATAGTATTAACCAAAACCGTATTGCATGAGACATGTAAAATGGATTTTTGTTGTATTATTAGTTAGTTCCTTGACATCATTTGTAAACAAACCCACTCGTGGTTTAGATGTAGGTGACATGGCACCCGATTTTGAGATACCTGCCATGTCCGTTGCTGGGCAACCATCTACAGAACTGTCCGATTTGCGGGGTCGATATGTGTTGCTTAGCTTTTGGGCGAGTTACGATGCGTCGTCACGTCGGCTTAACGCAGAGTTAAGCAACGTACTTCGTTCTGAATCGTACGCCAATGATACTAAAGTGGAAATGGTTTCCGTATCTTTTGATGAATATGCGTCAATCTTTCGTGAAACCATTCGTAGGGACCAAATAGTAGCTCCTCTCTGTTTTGCAGAGACAGAAGGTGAATCTTCCAGTTTGTTTGCCAAATATCGGCTTAAGCGAGGATTTACAAACTACTTACTAAATGAAGACGGCATTATTATTGCCAAAAATATGACATCGGCCGACCTTAAGGCCTATTTAAATTAAAGGAAGTAAATACAACAAAGATGTAGCCCCCTCTTGTCATCAAGTACAGGAGGAGGCTTATTTTTTTATGAATGTTAGTGAATTGCACTAATCGAATAGATATGCTATTTATTTCGGAGCTCTTCTATACAAATAGAATGCGATAAAGGCGTAGAGTATATTGGGAATCCACACGGCAATAGCGGGAGGCATATTACCATTGATGGCAAAAGTGGAGGCAATGGTTTGGAATAGGATGTAAGAAAAACTCAGTCCCAAACCGATGCCAAGGTTCAGTCCCATGCCGCCTTTCATTTTTTTTGAGGCAAGCGAAGCACCGATTAACGTCAAAATAAATGAAGCAAACGAAGTTGCAATACGCTTGTGATACTCTATTTCGAATTCTTTGATATTGGCAAAACCACGACGACGTTGCATGTCGATATATTGGCTGAGCTGTGGACTGGTTAGCATCTCTTGTTGATTCTTCATAATGAGGAAGTCTGATGGCTCCATGAAGAGTGTAGTATCGATTCTATTGCCCGTGGTAATACGTTCACGCATACCGTCCATTTCGCGAATCATATAATTCTTTGCAGTCCATTTGTGTACGGAGGCTGTGTCATAAGTGATGCTGCGTGCCGTCATGTGGGAGACGAGTTGCTTACCTTTGAACTTGTCTAATGAGAAGCGGTATCCCGTCTTACTGTAATCTTCAAAACGGTCGATGTAGGCGATGACACCGGAATCTACCTCTAATTGTACATTTCGGGCGGTGGTTGTCTTTCGTTGCTTATAATATTTATCCTCGAAATTAATACGTGTCACACTTCCTCGTGGTATGACGTATGCTCCCAAACAGAACGTGGCTACTGCAATAATGGCTGCTGATACCATATATGGCCGTAACATACGCTTGAAGCTCATTCCCGCTGAGAACATAGCGATGATCTCTGAATTTTCTGCCAGTTTGGAAGTGAAGAAAATAACCGCAATGAAGACAAACAAAGGACTGAACAGATTGGCAAAGTAAGGGATGAAGTTCAGGTAATAGTCGAAAATAATGGCACTCCACGGAGCATCATGCGACATGAATTTATCTTGCTTCTCATTGAAGTCGAATACCACGGCGATGGAAATAATCAAGGCAATGGCAAAGACATAAGTACCCAAGAACTTCCGAATAATATACCAGTCTAACCGTCTGAGAAAACGGTTGGAACCTATAGGTTGTTTGAATCGGCCTTTGATATGCCAACGGAACAGTTCTTTCATAATCTTGTAGATAAACGTTTTACCATCATAGGTTTCCAAATAGCAAAGTCGCCGGCAATGATATGTTTGCGGGCTTCGCCTACCAACCACAGATAGAAAGCAAGGTTATGTACGGAAGCAATCTGCATGGCAAGTAACTCTTGCGCATGGAAAAGGTGACGCAGGTATGCTTTGCTATAAAGTGTATCTACGTATGATGCACCATCGGCTTCAATAGGGGAGAAGTCCGTCTCCCATTTCTTGTTCCGCATGTTGATGATACCTTCTTTAGTGAACAACATGCCATTACGACCGTTACGGGTGGGCATTACGCAATCAAACATATCTACTCCACGTTCTATACCCTCTAATATGTTGACAGGAGTACCTACTCCCATTAGATAGCGTGGCTTGTCTTTTGGAAGAATGGCGTTAACCAATTCTATCATTTCGTACATCTTTTCAGTAGGTTCACCTACAGCCAAACCGCCGATAGCATTTCCGTCCGCTTCTTTTGAGGCAATATACTCTGCTGATTGTTTGCGTAAATCCGGATAAACACATCCTTGCACGATAGGGAACAGCGATTGCTTATATCCGTACTTGGGCTCTGTCTCGTTAAAGCGTTGAATACAACGGTCAAGCCAACGGTGAGTCAGTCCAAGTGACTTTTTGGCATATTCATAGTCAGAATCCCCCGGAGGACATTCATCGAACGCCATCATAATATCTGCACCAATGGTACGTTCAATATCCATTACCTTTTCAGGCGTAAAGATATGTTTGCTTCCGTCAATGTGTGAGCGGAATTCTGCCCCTTCTTCTCGTAACTTACGGATACCGGAAAGAGAGAATACCTGAAAACCACCACTGTCAGTCAGCATAGGACGGTTGAATCCGTTAAACTTATGCAGACCTCCGGCTTTCTCAATGACGTCCAGTCCCGGACGGAGATAAAGATGATATGTATTACCCAAGATTATTTGTGCTTTGATATCCTTTTTCAATTCTGTCAAATGCACACCTTTCACCGTACCCACTGTGCCTACCGGCATAAAAATAGGTGTTTCTATCTGTCCGTGATCCGTAGTAATGAGTCCGGCACGTGCATTAGTCTTGCTGTCGGTATATTGTAGTTCAAACGTCATCAGGCTTGCTTTTCTTCGGTTTTCTTCTTGATGGACAGGTCAATGGGGGAAGCCACCTTCTCGTTAGTTAAAGCAATGGCAAAAACTTCCTTAATATCTTTCACGTAGTGGAAAGTCAGTCCTTTCAAGTAAATTTCTTGTATTTCTTCTATATTCTTACGGTTTTCGTCGCTTAAGATAATTTCTTTAATGCCGGCACGTTTGGCTGCCAAGATTTTCTCTTTGATTCCGCCTACGGGAAGTACCTTTCCACGTAAGGTGATTTCACCCGTCATGGCAAGATTGGCTTTCACTTTACGTTGCGTCAATGCTGAAGCCAATGATGTAGCCATCGTGATACCGGCAGACGGTCCATCTTTAGGGATGGCACCTTCGGGCACGTGGATGTGAATATTCCAGTTATCGAATATCTCATCATCAATATCCAATAAAGAAGAATGTGCCTTGATGTATTCCAGTGCCAACATGGCAGATTCTTTCATGACATCTCCCAAATTTCCGGTCAGAGTAAGACGTCCACCTTTCCCACGGCTCAGACTGGTTTCTACAAACAGTATTTCACCACCTACGGCCGTCCAAGCCAATCCGGTTACGACGCCCGCATATTCATTCCCCTGATATTTATCGCGTGTATATTCAGGGGCTCCAAGCAACTCATACAAATCGTCCGGTTTAAGCTCCTTTTTGGCAATGACACCATCTTTAGCATATTGCAAAGCCGATTTACGCATGATTTTGCCGATTTTCTTTTCCAATTCACGTACACCGCTTTCACGGGTATATGATTCGATAATAGCCTCTAGCGTATTTTTCGGCAACTTGATATCATTCTTTTTCATGCCGTTGGCTTCTAACTCCTTCGGAACGAGGTGCCGACGTGCAATCTCTATTTTTTCTTCGGTGATATAGCCGCTTACTTCTATCAATTCCATACGGTCCAACAATGGACCAGGAATGGTGTTCAGATTATTGGCCGTGGCAATAAACAACACTTTGGACAAATCATAATCTACGTCAAGGTAGTTGTCATGGAATGTTGTGTTTTGCTCCGGATCAAGCACTTCCAGCAAGGCGGAAGAGGGATCTCCTTGTCGGTCAGCTCCTACTTTGTCTATTTCATCAAGAATAAAGACGGGGTTAGACGAACCGGCTTTAATCAATCCCTTGATAATACGTCCGGGCATCGCACCGATATAAGTCTTACGGTGTCCGCGTATTTCAGCTTCATCGTGTACGCCACCCAATGACATACGGATGTATTTCCGCTTTAATGCAGTGGCTATGGAACGTCCCAAAGATGTTTTACCCACACCCGGAGGACCGTATAAGCAAATAATGGGTGACTTCATGTCTCCTTTCAATTTCAAGACGGCCAAATGCTCTAATATACGCTCTTTTACTTTTTCCAAACCATAGTGATCCTTATTTAATGCCTTTTCGGCATTGTTCAAGTTTAAATTGTCTTGAGTATAAATACCCCAAGGCAAGCTTAACATGGTTTGGAGATAATTCAATTGCACGCTGTAGTCCGGAGATTGCGAATGAGTACGTTCTAGCTTATCCACTTCTTTCAGGAAAATCTTTTTCACTTCTTCGCTCCATTTCATCGTCTCAGCTTTCTTACGCATCTCTTCAATTTCCTGTTGCTGGCCACTTCCGCCCAACTCATCCTGAATGGTCTTGATTTGCTGTTGTAAGAAATATTCTCGTTGTTGCTGGTCGATGTCTTCGCGTGCACGCATTTGAATAGACTCTTTTATTTCAGCTAACTGTACTTCGCGATTCAGGATTTCTAATAATCGATAGATACGCGCGCGCAACGATTCTATATGCAGTAACTCAATCTTTTCATCCTTTTTCAATGGGAGATTGGTACAGATGAAATTAATGAGGAACATTGGATTGCTGATGTTCTTGATAGCAAATGCAGAGTCCTGAGGAAACATTTCTGAAGAACGCATATAGCGTACCGTCAAATCCTTAACGGCTTCTACCGATGCCCGAAATTCTTTGTCGCTTTTATCCGGTAATTCTTCAGACAACGTTTTAATGCGTCCTTTCAGGTAAGGCTCAGTTTCGACAATTTCTTTCAGTTCCATTCGTTTGGAACCTTGCAGAATAATAGTGGTCGTCTGGTCTGGCATTTCTAAGATGCGGACAATTTTGGCAATGGTACCGATGTCATGCAAATCTTCCATTGACGGTTCTTCCGTTTCAGCCAACTTTTGACATACCACTCCCACATACGTACCTTTTTTCTCGGCTTCACGCACCAGTTTTAAAGATGACTTTCTTCCTACCGATACCGGCATGAAGACCCCCGGAAACAGTACCATGTTTCGTAAAGGTAAAATAGGGATAATCTCATCCACTTCGATATTCATCAGTTGTTCTTCATTTCCCTCAAAATCAGCAATGACGGAGAAACTGTTGCTGCCCCGTTCTTCCATATCATCTAAGTAGTGTATTTTTTTCATCTTGTTTCGGTTAGTTTTTACGGCATATTCACAAAGCTGTAAAAGCGTGTGCAAAGTTAGACATTTCTTTATAATAATTGTAGTTCTTTCTTTTTAAAAACAACAAAAACAGTGCCATTTTTGAACAGATTCATTGGTTTTTGACTACTTTTGTTTGCAATTTAAACAGCCGGGTATGTCGAATTCATATTTTCAGTTTAAACAATTTACTATTCATCATGACCGTTGTGCCATGAAGGTGGGGACAGACGGCGTTTTGTTAGGTGCCTGGGCTCCTACGGATGGAGTGAAACAAATACTTGATGTGGGAACAGGTACAGGGTTGATAGCTATACAATTATCGCAACGATGTCCGGATGCCAGAGTGACGGCTGTCGAGATAGATAAAGAGGCCGCATTACAGGCTAAAGAAAATGTATCAGCTTCTCCGTGGGCAGAGCGAATTTGTATATATTGTCAAGATTTCCGTTGTTTTCCGGAGGAACAGAAGTTCGATTTGATTGTTTCCAATCCTCCTTATTTTATTGATGCATTAAAGTCTCCTGACAGACAACGACAATTGGCACGTCATACGGGAGAACTTAATTATGAACTTTTGTTTGGTAAATCGGTGCGTTTACTGTCTCCACAAGGGCGGATAAGTATTATTGTGCCGTCAGAGGTGGAGAAAAACGTAACAGATACGGCGTGGAAATATGGTTTCTTTCCTTGTCGTATGTTGAAGGTCTATACTAAAGCGGGGAAACCTTGTAGACGGATATTGCTGGATTTCGCTTTTCAAACACCTACGCAGCGTGAGTGTGAGGTAGATGAACTTTACATAGAAGATACATCCGGTCAGTATTCTCCGGAATATAAAATGTTGACGGGAGCTTTTTATCTCCATTTTTAGCAGCGTTCGTTTTGTTATTTTTCGTATTCGCAGTAAATTCATCAATTGTGTGGATAGAATCCCATTTGTTTAGATACATTACTTTGCGGGAATTTCTTTGACAACCGGTTCAGAAGGTACTGTACGGGGTATTGCTCCGAAGCCTTTCGGAGCACGAACGAAATATATTCGGAGCACGCTTCCAAAGGCTTTCGAACACGAACCGAAAGGCTTCCGAACAAACGCCCATAGTACTGCACTGTTTTTTGTATACATATTTCATCGGCTGTGAGATGAAACCGATAATAAGTAGAACAAATATCCTGAAAACAAATTTAGTTTTCCGAAAGCTGTAATATATAATATGTGTTCATTGCCGGAAGAAATGAGAGACGTTGTTTTCGTTTATGCACATTATATTTGCTGGGAAGAACGATAATTTTCACCGAGAAATTCGTAATTTTGCACACTGTTTAGGTATGTATGAAATATTTTAATACAAAATAAGAATGGCAGTAGAATTGAAAGACCTGACCAAGCGCAGCGAGAATTACTCGCAATGGTACAATGAATTGGTCGTAAAAGCAGATTTGGCAGAACAGTCTGCTGTACGCGGATGTATGGTGATTAAGCCGTACGGATACGCTATTTGGGAAAAAATGCAACGTCAGTTGGATGATATGTTTAAAGAAACAGGGCATGTCAACGCTTATTTCCCCTTATTGATTCCAAAGTCTTTCCTCAGTCGGGAGGCAGAACATGTAGAAGGTTTTGCTAAAGAATGTGCTGTGGTGACACACTATCGTCTGAAAAACGATGAGGATGGCGGTGGTGTGGTGGTAGATCCGGCAGCTAAATTGGAAGAAGAACTGATTATTCGTCCTACCTCTGAAACTATTATTTGGAATACATATAAGAATTGGATTAATTCTTATCGTGACCTTCCCATCTTGTGCAATCAGTGGGCTAACGTATTCCGCTGGGAGATGCGTACCCGTTTGTTTTTACGTACAGCCGAATTTTTGTGGCAGGAAGGGCATACGGCACATGCCACTCGCGAAGAGGCAGAAGAAGAGGCCGTACGGATGTTGAATGTTTATGCTGATTTTGCCGAGAAATACATGGCAGTACCTGTCATTAAGGGTGTGAAGTCTGCCAATGAGCGTTTTGCTGGCGCATTAAATACCTATACCATCGAGGCAATGATGCAAGATGGTAAAGCCTTGCAAAGTGGAACTTCGCATTTCTTGGGACAGAATTTTGCTAAGGCATTCGATGTACAGTTTGTCAATAAGGAGAATAAACTGGAATATGTGTGGGCTACGTCGTGGGGTGTTTCTACCCGATTAATGGGAGCGCTTATCATGACCCATTCTGATGATAACGGACTTGTGTTGCCGCCTCATCTGGCACCTATACAGGTGGTTATTGTACCTATTTATAAGAATGCCGAAATGTTGGCAAAGATTGACGAAAAAGTAGCTGGTATCGTGACACGTCTTAAAGCAATGGGTATTTCTGTAAAATATGATAATGCGGACAATAAACGTCCCGGCTTTAAATTTGCCGATTATGAATTGAAAGGTGTACCCGTACGTCTTGTCATGGGAGGACGTGACTTGGAAAATAATACGATGGAAGTGATGCGTCGTGATACATTGGAAAAAGAAACACGTTCTTGTGATGGCATTGAAGAATTTGTAAAGAATCTGCTGGAAGAGATTCAGGCAAACATTTATCAGAAAGCATTGGCGTATCGTAATAGTCGTATTACTACAGCTGACACTTACGAAGAGTTTAAACAGAAGATAGAAGAGGGTGGATTCGTACTGGCTCATTGGGATGGTACCACCGAGACAGAAGTCCGTATTAAAGAAGAGACTAAAGCAACTATCCGTTGTATTCCGTTCGATTCATTCGTTCCGGGTGATAAAGAACCGGGAACTTGCATGGTGACCGGACGTCCTTCGGAACGTCGTGTTATCTTTGCTCGTTCTTATTAACACCTATTATATATAGGTGACAAGGTGACGAATTGTTGAGGTTAGAAGCCTCTCGGTTCGTCACTTTTTCTTTGCCTTTTTCTGAAGTCTTTTTAATTTCCATTTGTTCCAAAAGAGTAATTCGCTCCATTTGTCGAAATCCTTTTTGAAGATAATACCGATACCTTGGGTTGTTAGATTAGTCTTGGTATAATATCGGTTGTTTGTTTCATTGTATGCTTTTAATCGGATGTCGCCCGAACGATTGACAAGCCATTCAGCCTGGAAATCGCCTACAAAGTTTGTATTGGACATGGGGTTATCCCGATAGCCGAAGTTTCCGTTTATTAAAAGTCGGTTGTTCAGTAATTGTCCGGAAAGAATTCCTTCAAACTCCATATCGGTCCACCCTTTTTCTCCGGTACTGAAGTTAGTACCGATGTTCCAATTGTTACTATCGATAATGCGTGATAAAGCGTTATTTAGTTGTCCGGAAAGTGTGGAAGAAAGCACACTAGACATTACGTCCGAGTTACCTGATACATCTACATTTTCCGGCGTGTAAAATTTGCCGATGCTCAACAGATAGAGCATTTGCATATTCATTTGTTCATCTGTAGGGATATAGTTGCGCACCAGGGCCTGTACTTCGTCTCGCTCGTTTGGTAATTCAATGCTCATTTTGAATTCAGGTGAGGTAAGTTGTCCCGTCATATTCATGATACAGTTTACCTTGACATTCGTTTGGTCTACATAGTTGCTGGCATTGGGCACTAAATCATTTAACGAAGCTGAGCTGACCTGATATATGGCATTGATATCAAGTATGGCGTCTAACGGGTTGCCATTGAATGTTATGGTACTTCCGTCTTGAATGATAAAGTCTTTGCGGATGACTTCCTGTAAACTGAATTTATATACACCTTGGTTGATACGGTAATTACCGAATATTTTAACGTCTCCTTTGTTGTAGAACTCTGTACGGATGTTGCCTGTGCCCCTTCCACTAATATAGTCTCCGGCTGTCGGATCCATAATGATGCGCATATCTGCGTCGGGAGTGGCGTCAATTAATAAGTTCAGATGAAGGTCTGTAGTGTTTTCAAGTTTTTGTTCCTCGATTTCTTTTTGAGCCAACTCATAATCTGACAGAAATAATAAGGTGGAATCTTGAATGACACGCCGTGGCGTTTTGTCAACGAAACGAATGAATTGGTTGCTGGCAGCCGAAGCAACTCCTTCTTTCATGTAAACGAAAGTCGTATTGCGGTTGGTCGTCATTGCCACATCTATGTTTACACCACTTCCTGCATTTCCGGATATGGAAGCATTGCCTGTGCCATATACAGTACCGTAGAAAGGAAAGTCAAGAGATTCTTTGGTGTTCATGACTAACATATTATTGACATTGAATTGAAAGCCATATGACAAATCGCGGAAATGTTGGTAACGTAAATATCCATTCATGACTCCTTGATGTCCTTGTGTATCAAAGATGCGGTTATTGCGGAAAGTAAGTCCTCTTGGTTCAATTAGAATACTGTCCTTCACCATGAATGTCGTATTGAGCACTTCAACTTTTAAGGACGCATCTCCTAATACACAACCCTCCATGTTTAAAGCCTTGAACTTACCGTAGAAATGAACATTACCGGATACGCGCCCGTTAAATTCCGGAGTAATGCTACGCATATAATGATGAATGAATTTTAGGTTTGTATTATTGGCTTCGATTTGTAGGTCAAGGCCACTGGTAGGCTTGATAGGATAGATGTAGCCGTAAACGTGCGTTTTGGCAATGTCGCTTTCTTGAATACGGGCATCCAGTAGAATACCTTTGACATCGTGGTGCCATTCTCCGTGTATGTGAGCATCTCCTAACAGGCCTTCATTCAAACCGAAGTTGCGAATAGACAGGTCAGTGCTCATAACCGGCTTTTTGAATACACCACATGCGTAGGCCGGGCCTGTAGCCTCTCCTTTGAAGTTTACACCCAGGTTGGCGATATCAAATATATAGCCGATATTGATGTCTTGCAAATTCAGTTTTACGGTATCTTCTACTTGGTTAGATAATGTACCGTTGATATGTAGATGTCTTTCGTTGTGACTGAAATTGAAGTTGTTAATGTGTACTTTTCCGGAATCAATGACTATTTGTGACGGATGTATTTGCCAGACAGTATCATTCAAAATAAATTTGGTGGGCCGGATATTCATAACAGTCTTTAGAGTGGGCTTACGTGCCGTAACGGATAATGAGTCTTGCTGCTGCTTGATGAAATGGGTTACAGCAGATAGTTTTCCACTATAGGTTACGGTACTACTATTTCCCCAGTTTAGAGCCGTTGTAATTTGGTCGTTCTGAGCGTATGCTTCTAATGAAATATTGATGGCGCCATTTCGCTTGCGATTAGTAAAGCGCATGCGGGCATGAAACTGGTCGTTTGAATTTTCGCAAAGAAGCATGCCGGATTCAAAAAACTTATGTTGATAACTTAACCTGGGAAAATAGCCTTCAATACGTATTCGACGGGCTTTATCATCAAAATATCCTTTCAAGGTGGAGTTGGTATATACTTTTAAGGGAATCTGGAAAACTGTGCGTAAAATCTCCGTATCATATAGTTGCAAGTCAAAATGGAAGTTGTTTTCAGTCTTGATAATTTTCTTTTGAGATGCTAATAGGGAAGGTACATAGTTCCTCATGACATTGATGATACTTGCCGGTAAGGTTTGATAAGTATAGTCTCCTTCGATACTTCCTGTCAAAAAGTTAGAGGAGATCTCCAGCCTTTTTTGTTTCCTTTTCTGAGGAAGGGCGGCGGCGGTGTTCAGGTTATCCATCAGATACTCCCGCTCCGGTGCCACGTAGGGCTCACTAGCGAGATTGCTTTC
>CALUJK010000058.1 GCA_944320945.1 uncultured Bacteroides sp.
AATACCACGACATGTTCCCCTGAGGGATGAAGCCCTCGTAAGTGGAGTACGAGTCCCCAAGAATCGAAACCGCCTTCCGGCACTGCGCAAAGCCGAATCCGCACGAAAGGAAAAGCGCCAGCAGCGCCAAACAAATCTTCTTCATATATCCGCAAATTTTAAAAACGACACAAATATAAGTTTTTTCCGCTTCCGCTGCAACACGCGGCGGCATTCAATCCGACATTCCGCCGCCTTTTTCCGTTCTGCCGCCGCCTTTCGGACAAAAAGCCGCAGCAGAATCATCGCTGCCGTAAAATTATCGGAAAATATTTGGCGGTTTCAAAAGAAAGGTTTACCTTTGCGCTCGCAAATGAGAAAAGCACTCTTAGCTCAGTTGGTAGAGCAACTGACTCTTAATCAGTGGGTCCAGGGTTCGAATCCCTGAGAGTGTACAAAGCAAATGAAGGCTAATAACCACAAATTATCCACACGCTTTCTATTTAGTGACATTTAGCATTTTTATGCTTATCCTACTAACACTTGGTTACTTTTCAAAGCCTCTTCTTATATATCAGTTAGCATTTGACAGCCTTTCTTTTATAGAATTCTTTCAGCAATAACGATAATTATATGACTATCTTTGTCTTTGACGGAAGTTTTGAAGGATTGCTTACTGCGCTTTTTGATGCCTATGCGCAGCGGACATTTCCACATGTACTATTGAAAGAGAATGAGCCTTTGCCACTATTCTACGATAAAGTATATACGGTAATAACCGATAACACCAAAAGCAATCGTGTATGGACGGGACTGGAAAAAAGGCTATCGAATACCGCATTGATCTGTCTTGCACAAACTTGGTTAGCCGAAGAAGAAGATACCCCAATAGTCATGTTAAGGTATATGCAGAAAGTGATTGATGCGAAACATTCCATTGAAACCAACTTTGCTGACCAAGACATATTGGCATTAACACGCATGTGGAAACGGGTGGACTGGGAACGCATCCGATTGATGCAATTCATCCGTTTTCAGAAGGCTGATGACGGCACGTATGTTGCGGCCATTGAACCGGAAAAGAATGCATTACCCCTCGTAATCCACCACTTTCAGGACCGGTTTGCACAACAGCGCTGGCTCATCTATGACCTGCGCCGGCAATACGGTTATTACTACGATTTGCACACGCTGCAACAAGTAACTTTTGACATCAACGATGACGTATTCTCATCTCCGCAACAAGCCTCATTTTTCCAGAACGGCCGTCTTCCCGAAGAACTGATGGATACAAATGAAAAACTCTTCCAACAATTGTGGAAGAGTTATTTCAAAGCTATTGCCATTAAAGAGCGTTTCAATCCGGTAAAGCAGCGAAAAGATATGCCCGTAAGGTACTGGAAATACCTTACTGAGAAACAAGATCCAACTCCTTAATAAGGTGACTTGCACCGGCATATTTTTCAATAATGAACAATGTGTACCGGATATCTACACACACTGCACGCTGCGAAGAGGGACGGAAAGCAATGTCACCCGTCAGTCCTTCATAATTGCGATCGAATCCCGTGCCAATCAACTCTCCACGAGCATTAAATACCGGACTACCGGAATTTCCTCCTGTATTGTCTGTATCAACAATAAAAGCAACCGGCATCCTTCCATCGGGAAGCGCATAACGTCCATAATCTTTCGCCTGATAGAGTTGCTTTAATTTGTCAGGAACGACAAACTCCCAATTATTCGGGTCTTCTTTTTCCATAACACCATCTAGGGTGGTCTGATACTCATTAATGATTCCATCCGCAGGAGAGTATGATGCCACCTTTCCATAAGTCAAACGCAAGGTGCTATTGGCATCCGGATATATAGGCTGATTTTCAGCTTGCTTTAACTCCATCATGCCACGTACCCAAGCCTTGTGGGCAACATTGTAGTTCCGATTGGCATCGCGCATGGCAAGCGTTGTCTGTGACAACCCGTCAGCAATAGACCAACTGAACTGCACCATCCAGTCTTTTTCTATCCGCCTAAGTTGGGGCTTCCGGATAAATTCATCGAAATTCTCCTGTGAACCGAATAAAGATTGTTCAAAACAAGCATCCACGAAAGCGTCACTGTCTCCTTTAAAGCGACGGGCAATCGTCTCGAAGATGCTGATACGTTCTTCTTCCGGAATATACTGCATATAGGTACGAAGCATTACTTTCGCCACTTTACGCTCTACCTCCGGGAAAGGTACCGAGGCAAAATAACGTTTGGCAGCTCGCTGCAAACTATCCGTAGCTTCAGCAATGCGCTGTTCGTCCTTGCTCTTTAAAGCCGAAATCAATCCGTTCATAGAAGGAATGTGCATAAAGTCCAATCCCGTCACAAGGGCTTCTTGAATGGCCTGCTGGTGATAAAGTGCCGGACGGCGTGTCTTCACAATGGAACGTATCTGTTCAAATGCTTTCTGATAAGTGGAATCTCCCCGTTGTTCCCCGTATGCCAGTAATTTCTGCTGCTGTTCCCGTTTGGTATCAAGCACGCGCAAACGCACCAGACCTTCGTTCATGCCCAATGCATTCTTCCAATAGTTGGCACTTGAAGCATACTTTGCTGCATAATGAATACGCACAGCATCATCTGCCAGCATCTCTTCCATCAGAGCACGTTGACGAGCATCACGCACATGAATCCTCATGAAGTTCGTCGTCTCCATACGTTCTTCCACTTCATCGCTTATCATGTAACGCCAGTTGCGCCCCGGGAAGCCCATCACAAATGCGAAGTCGCCTTCTTTATATCCATCGAGACTGATGCGCAAATGCTTCTTGACACGCAACGGCATGTTAGTAACCGAATAATCTGCCGGTTCGCCATTGGGGGCGGCATAAATACGGAACAAAGAGAAATCGCCCGTATGACGAGGCCACATCCAGTTATCCGTATCGGCACCAAATTTACCGATGGACGAAGGAGGTGCTCCCACCATGCGGATATCCGAATAGGTCTTTTTCACAAAAAGATAATATTTGTTTCCCCCATAAAAAGCCTTCAGTTCCAAAGACAAGCCCGGCGTCATAGCAATCCCCTGCACCATGGCAAATCGCTGTGCTACAGTTTGTAAATAGCTTGGAGATAAATAGTTTACCCCTTGTGGATCCGGATCTGTTTTCAACTGTTGCTGCACATACTCAGTAACATCCAATATTTGTTCTATGAACGTAATCGTCAGTCCCTTACAAGGTAACTCCTCCTGACGGCTCATAGCCCAAAAGCCATCGGTCAGATAATCGTGTTCCACCGTAGAATGTTGCTGGATAGAACCATAGCCACAATGGTGATTCGTCAACACAAGTCCCTCAGAGGAAATAACCTCTCCGGTACATCCCCTACCGAAATGCACAATGGCATCTTTCAGCGAAATGCTATCAGGATTATAAATCTGCTCCACCGGGATAAGCAACCCCAATTCTTGCATAGCAATTTCGTTCTGCTGCTTTAAGTCTGTCAGCATCCACATACCCTCGTCCGCACGACCGAATAAGGCCGGTAAAAGGAACAGAGCCGCAAACAATTTTCTTTTTACATTATACATATTTTCTCTCTTTATTTATTCAACAAACAAAGCATGACGTTTCTACGTTCTTTGTATGCACATTTTTATTATCTATTCTCTAAATATGTCGAACTCACACGAATATAGGGCAAAGGTAAACATTATGCTCTCAGTTTCATAAAAATATAATATAAAAAAATCCCGTATCAACCTGTGACACGGGATTTCATCTTTTATATGTCCAAATGAATTATTCGATAATCGTCATTTCATCTATCAGGTGTTTGCAACCGCCCAATTTATCAAGGATGAACAGCATATAGCGGATATCCAATGCGATGCAACGCTGCAACTTATTATCAAAGCTAATATCACCGCTCAGCGACTCCCAATTGCCGTCAAATGCACACCCGATAAGGTTACCTTCACCATCAATAACAGGACTACCGGAGTTACCACCTGTGATGTCGTTGGTCGTCAGAAAGCATACCGGCATCGTACCATCTGCCATTGCATAACGACCAAAATCTTTCTTCTGAATCAGCTCTTTCAATTTAGCAGGTACTACGAATTCAGGATTCTTCGGATCTTCTTTTTCCAGAATTCCGTCTGTCGTAGTATAATAGTTATAATAAACACCATCTTTCGGCTCGTAAGACTTCACATTACCGTAAGTCAGACGAATAGTAAAGTTTGCATCCGGATAAGAAGGTACCGGCAATTTCATCTCACCCAATCCACGGATATAAGCTTTATGCAACAAAGCCAACTGGTCTGTATATTGCTTCATTTCATCGGATAAAGCCTGCAATTTTTCTAGTTTGGAACGGCTATACTGAGTGGCCGGGTCACGGTCAATGGCTTTCACGGTAGGTTTCTTCAGGAACTTATCCAGATTTTCACGGCTGGAAAAGATAGATTTCTCATAAAGATCCGATACGAACGCATCGTTATTTCCTTTATATTCCTTTTCTATAGTCTGATAGAAAGTAGGCAACTCGCTCGGTTTTAAAGCCTTTGCCAACGCTGGCAACATGGCTTGAGCAATGCTCCGATCTACGGAAAAATCATAATCCTTGTTGAAGATACTTTCATAAACTTCCTCCAAACGCTTCTTGGATACTTCCAGCAGAGAATCATTCTTGGTCTCAATAGCCTCTTTCATCATATCCATAACAGCAGGAGGACACCCAAACTCGATAGTGCGATTCAATCCTTCGGCAATATAATAGTAATTGCGCAAGATGGGAGTCATCTTTTCTACTACAGCATCAATCTTGGCTACAACTCCCTCGTATTCCGGCTTGCCTTGGGCAAATACTGCAAACTGCTTTTCTTGTGCAGCCTTCGTTCCCAGCACATCATTGTCTATGATAGCTTTGTTCATACCGATCGAATTCTTCCAATAATTGCTGCTTCCGGCAAACTTATTGGCATACTGAATACGAATCTTATCGTTGGAACGCATAAAGCTTTTCAAGACATCCAGATAAACCGTACGCATGTCTATCATTGCCTGATTTACGGCAGTCATTTGCTGCTTCACTTCGCTCTGCGTCAGATAACGTTCGGTTGAACCGGGGAATCCCATAATCATGGCATAGTCTCCTTCGTTCAATCCTTTAATGGAGATTGGCAGATATTTAGGTGTTTTCAGGGGAACATTATCAGCACTGTATTCCGCAGGTTCACCATTTTTATCTGCATAGATACGGAACATAGAGAAGTCGCCCGTATGGCGCGGCCACATCCAGTTATCTGTCTCACCTCCAAACTTACCGATGCTCGAAGGAGGAGCAGCTACCATACGTACATCGCTATACACCTTGTAGTAAATAAGATAATATTTATTGCCGGCATAGAACGGAAGAGCACGGGCTTCAATACCCGGTTTACCTTTCAGGTCGCTCTTCTCTAACTCGTCGGCTGCCAGTTTCTTCAAAAAGTTATTGGTCATAGCATCGGTTTCGCTCACTTCGCCAGCCTTTACTTTCGCATTTACAATATCCGTCACGTCCACAATGCGATGAACAAAACGGAACTTCAGTCCCGGAGTAGGAAGCTCTTCCGCACGGTTCATTGCCCAGAATCCGTCTGTCAGATAATCATGTTCCACACTGGAATGCTGCTGAATGGAAGCATAACCACAGTGGTGATTCGTAAGAATAAGGCCTTCCGAGGACACTATCTCACCGGTACAGCCACCGCCGAAAATGCCGACAGCATCTTTCAAAGACACGCCATTGGGATTATACAGTGCATCGGCTTCCAGTTTAAGCCCTTGCTTTTTCATCAAATCAATGGAATTTTGCTGCTTTAGCAGTTGCAACAACCACATGCCCTCATCGGCCGAAGCAGGCAGAACAAACATGACGGACAATGCCGCCATTAAACACTTTCTTATTTTCATGTTCATATACAAATATTTATTATTGAATATATATTTTCTTATCAAACCACCAATAAATCAGCATTTTCAGTACATGAGAAGTCCAGTTTAGTGCCATATACCAATCAAAAAGATTGTGCAAAAATACGTAAACCAAATGAAAATACCTTTCTTCCTCTCCCCTTTATAAGTAATATTAATACCTTTGCTTCTGATTATTGTAAATCCTACTTAGCACTTATGATGATAAAGAAACTGACATACAGTTTATTGCTACTTACATTATTCGTGGGAATGACTTCGTGCAACAAGACATACCACATCGAAGGAACTTCTTCTGTTCATACACTTGACGGGAAAATGCTATATTTGAAACAATACAGCGACAGTGGTTGGATGGCAGTTGACTCCGCCGAAGTAGTACATGGACTGTTTACGCTAAAAGGGGCTGCCGACGAAGTGCGCATGGTCACCCTCTATATGGATGAAGACCCGCTTATGCCTGTTGTCCTCGAATACGGCAACATCCACATCACCATTGGTGCCACCAGTCTGAAAGCCAGCGGAACAGCATTAAACGACCGTCTCTACCAGTTCATCGATCACCGCAACCAGTTGGAACGCAGCCTGCGTGACTTGGATCGTAAAGAGGCCCGCCTCATCCTCGAAGGGGCTTCCATCGATACTGTACGTCCACAACTGGAAAAAGAGATGCAGACCCTGACACAAGAATTAGACAGCTATATCAAGGGATTTATCATTGACAATTATGAGAATGTATTAGGTCCGAGTGTCTTTCTGATGCTTTGCAGCACTATGCCCTACCCGCTTCTCACTCCACAAATAGAAGACATCATGCGCACGGCTCCGACCTCATTCAAGGCGCATCCGCTAATTACCGAATTCCTGTCAAAAGCCAAAGAGAACAAACTGCTTATCGAGGAGCATCAGCGTCTGCAAGAGAATCAGTCGTCTCTTGCTGAAGGGCATTAAAATCCAACTCCAATTGCCGCTCGTCCACTTTCTTGCGAGTAGAGCGAGGTATCAATAAATGACGAACTCCCTGTGGCGTCAGCTCATGTATGGTCTGCATGGGCAATTCGTTGCAAGTAATGAAGTAACGGGCTTTCTTCATGACAACCCCCATCTTCTTCAACTCATAAAATCCAAGACGGGAGAATCGACGAGAAGCCACTATAAGTCGTGCAGACTTCAGCCCGATGCCCGGTACCCGAAGTATCATTTCATAATCGGCCTTATTTATATCCACCGGAAACTGTTCCGGATGGCGCAGTGCCCATGCCAATTTAGGGTCTATCTCCAAATCCAGATTAGGAAAGGCATCATCTACAATCTCGTCCACCTGAAACTGATAATAACGCAGCAGCCAGTCTGCCTGATATAGACGATTCTCACGCACCAATGGCGGTTGCTTCAAGGCCGGAAGACGTTTATCGTATGTAGTGACTGAAATATAACCGGAATAATAGACCCGCTTCATCGAAGGACGACGATAGAGCGCGGATGAAAGGTGCAAAATATCATTATCCGTTTCCGATGTGGCCCCTACAATCATCTGCGTGCTTTGCCCCGCCGGCACAAAACGAGGGGCGTGGCGGAACCGCTTGCGATTCTCTGCACTCTCCAACATACCTTGCTGGATATAGCGCATCGGAGCAAACACACTGCCATGGTCTTTCTCCGGAGCAAGTCTTTTCAGATTTTCCTCGCGTGGAATCTCTATATTGACACTCAGACGGTCGGCATACAGTCCGGCTTCATGCACCAGTTCCTGACTGGAACCGGGAATACTCTTCAGATGAATATATCCATTGAAGCGATGAACAGTCCGCAAGTCCTTGGCCACACGCACCAGCCGTTCCATCGTATAGTCCGGATTGCGCACCACACCACTGCTCAGAAACAATCCTTCGATATAGTTACGTCGATAAAACTCCATCGTCAGTTCCACCAATTCGCTGACTGACAAAGTAGCACGAGGCAAATCATTCGAACGCCGGTTGATGCAATACGCACAATCATATATGCAATAATTCGTCAGCATCACTTTCAACAAAGAAATGCAGCGTCCGTCTTCCGCAAAGCTATGACAGATACCCCATCCACCAATGGTATTTCCAATACCGTCCGCACGGCCACGACGAACCGTCCCGCTACTGGAGCAGGATACATCGTATTTAGCAGACTCGGCCAAAATCTTCAACTTCGAAAGGACAGCCTCATTCATAGCGTAAGGACATAAAAAAGACCGCCCCCAGCATGGGCAGTCTTCCTTATCTTTTCTCCAGCTACTATTCTTACTTAGAAGCTTCCAAAGATGCCTTACGGAAAGCCTTCATAGCCTTTTCAATTTCCAATGAAGCTTTGCGTGCACGAGTACCGGCAGCTTTATTCCCATTTTCCAACTGTGCGTTTGCATCTTTTGAGAATGCTGCATACAATTCAGCAATTTGTTCAACTAATTCTTTCATAATCCTTTGTTATAATTACTATGTTAATAATGTTCGACAAAAATACACTCTTTCTTGAAATAAACACATAAAAACCAGTTTTTTTTTGAGAAAAAGGCAAAAATAGCTTGCAATACCTGTTATACGCAATTTTTCTCCTACTTTTGCACCATGAAAATGCTTACCGATACCGAATATATACATGCCCTTATTGCTCAGGGAGAGCATCAGCAACAAGACTTTAAGTTCGAAATATCCGACGCGCGCAAAATCGCCAAGACACTTTCCGCCTTCGCCAACACCGATGGCGGCAGACTGCTTATCGGCGTAAAGGATAACGGACGAATAGCCGGTGTGCGCTCCGATGAAGAAAAGTATATGATAGAAGCTGCTGCCCACCTCTATTGCCGTCCGGAGATTGAATATTCCATACAAGTCTATCAAGTGGAAGGCAAAAGCGTATTGGTAACCACCATTGCCCCAAGCCGCCAGAGACCGGTTTATGCCCGCGATGAATCGGGACGTTATTGGGCTTATCTCCGCGTTGCAGATGAAAACATACTTGCCACTCCCGTACACCTGCGCATTTGGCAGCAAAACGATAATTTGCAGGGCGAACTGACAGAATATACCGAACGCGAACAACTGTTGCTCGACCTGCTCAGCCAAAACGGTTCCCTTACGCTGAACTATTGTTGCCGCCTGATGCGGCTTCCCCGTCGCGTAGCCGAACAGCTATTAGCCAAATTCATTCGCTACGACCTGGTCGAGATGACATTCGAGAACCACCGGTTTTATTTCCGGCTGAAGCAGTAGCCACCCCGCCCGGGCAACCTGCCGTGCCCGGCACCAAAGCCATCAGCGGAACGTCCATTTCTCCCACTCATTGCCCAGCGAGGGCGAAGAGGCCACGGAGGGTGTCTGCAGTTTGCCGTTCTCCACAATCGACTGTTTACGTACTTGGTCAGTCACATACCCGCTCAATTCGCCCAGAGTGACATTTCCTTTCGTCTCTTTCCACTTTTTCAGCAGGTAGTAAGTAAACATGCCATGGTTCTGTTCCTTGTACGGATAGGCCGTCTCGTCGCCCTGGGCTGCCGAAAACACTACCAGATTACCTTGAGGCCTTTCCACATCAACCTTGATGGCGACGCCGCGGGCAGAAGCGAGCATGGTCCCGTCGCGTTGCGCCCCGCTGAAACAGGCATCCAGGAAGACTGTAACGGCACCGGCGGACAAGGTGCCTAACTCCGCATAAAGGTCGCTCAGGGCATAGCCAGTCGTAGGATCGGAACCGTAACCGTCCACAGGCAACAGGTAAGCCGACTTCGAGGCTTCGTCGGGTATGCCGTGACCGGCATAATAAATGATGGCTTTCGACCGGGAGCCATATACCTCCAGCACTTGTTTCAGCCAATTCAGGTGATACTTCATGTCGTTCAACGTGGCATTTTCCAACAGATGAATGTTCTTTGCAGGAAGCCCAAGTGTCTGTTCGCAATACTTCGCAAAGACGCGCCCGTCGTTCAAGGCATAAGGTACATGCGCTTCACGCTTGTAGGTCTCATTGGCAATGATGACGGCAAAGGTCGATTCAGCTTTCACATTGCCCACCGGAATCCCGCTGTCGACGCTTTCCTGCCGGGAGGGAACGGAATTGCGCGCCGGGATGACCGTTCCACTTCTCCCGTCGTGCCGGGCCACGGCATTCGCGGTGCCTGTTCCCGATTTCATCGCCTCCAGTTGTTGAACATAAGCAACGATCTGCTCTTTTGTCGCATAAAAGGTCGTATTCTCCGGTTCCAGCGCAATGGCTTTGTCCGCCAGTTCTATGGCCTTGCGCGAATCTTGGGGCACTCCTTTCCCCTCTGCATAGAGTATTCCCATGTTAGAATATGCAGAAGCTATATTTTTTTCCATGGCTTTCCGGTACCATTTTGCTGCTTCATCGTAGTTTTGCGACACACCATACCCTCCATGGTAGCAATATCCCAACACAAACGCTGCTTGGGGCGACCCTTGGTTGGCAGCTTTCAAAGACCAGCCAAATGCTTTCTGGTGATCTTGCGCCACCCCGTTTCCATTGGAATAAGCTATTGCCAAATAGGCTTGCGCATCGACATACCCTTTCGCGGCAGCCTGTTGCACCCATCCGAACGCTTTCTGCTCGTCCTTTGGCACGCCTACTCCGTTGAGATATAAGAATCCCAAATTATACATTCCTACCGCCGATCCCAGTTCGGCCGCCCTCGACATCCATTCAAAAGCCTTTGCAGGGTCTTTCTCTGTCCCCGCTCCGTTGGCATAACAATATCCCAACGCCACCATGGCATCGGCATTACCGTCTTTCGCCATCCGGCTATATTGCTTGAACTCGGCAACTGTCTGCCCGCCCGCATGGCTGCACACCAGCCACAGAACACACCAATAGAAGAACTTCCTCATCTTTTCATGCACGTTAAAGTCTCCTGCAAATTTATGCAAAAATCTTGAGAAATCCGTCCCAGGAAACAGT
Source organism: uncultured Bacteroides sp. (assembly GCA_944320945.1). Classification (GTDB taxonomy): domain Bacteria; phylum Bacteroidota; class Bacteroidia; order Bacteroidales; family Bacteroidaceae; genus Bacteroides. The sequence continues at coordinate 10,899 of CALUJK010000058.1, forward strand.
GATTTATACCAGTCCAGCAAACACTGGACGAAACAGGACAACACACTCCCCGCCCGCTGGAGCCGAATCCCTCCCGACACGCACGTCTCCCCTCCTCAAAGACGGCATTTGTTTCCTCTCCGGACGGTATTCGTTTCCTACCCGGACCGCATTCACTTCCTCCCTGGAGCAAAAAGGCCACAGATAAACGAGCCGGACCGACGACACCGTGGCACGGAGCGAACGGATATATTTCCCCCGCAGTGAGCGTCCTATCAAAATATTTCTTATTTTTGCACACGGAAACCGAACGGAATCCATCTTACACATTATTATATTAAGCAAACGATATGAGTCTATTTGGCAAACTGTTCAAGAAACATAGTGACAAGAACTCCTCGAAAAACGTGGAAGATTTCGTGTCACTAACCCGCGTGTATTTCCAATCTGTCATTGCCGCCAATTTAGGTATTACGAACATCCGCTTCGTGCCGGACGTGGCAAACTTTAAACGTCTTTTCAAAATCCCGACACAAGGGGGACGACTGGGACAAGCCGAGAAAGCGGCTTCGCGCAAGATGTTGATGCAGGACTATGGCATCAGCGAAAACTTCTTCAAAGAAATTGATGCATCCATCAAGAAGCATTGCCGCACCATGAACGACGTACAGGGTTACCTCTTTATGTATCAGGGCTTCTCCAACGACCTGATGATGCTGATGGGCAACCTGATGCAATGGAAATTCCGCGTGCCATCCATCTTTAAAGGTGCTCTACGCAGCATGACAGAAAAGACCGTGCACGACGTCTGCACCAAAACCGTGTGGAAAAAAGATGATGTGCACAAGACAGCTATGGCCGTGCGTCAATATAAAGAACGTCTGGGCTACTCTGAGCAATGGATGACAGAATATGTGTACAACGTAGTGATGCTGGCCAAGAAAGAGCCGAAACACAAGGAAGAAGAAAAAAAATAATACATCCCGATGGAGATAGAGCAGCATCCGCTTCCCCCATTCTTACCCGCTAATGCCCGCCTGCTGATGCTGGGTAGTTTCCCTCCTCAGCGCAAGCGGTGGTCGATGGAGTTTTTCTACCCAAACTGGAACAATGACATGTGGAGAATCACCGGATTGCTCTTCTTCAACGACCGGGACTATTTTGTAGAAGCAGGGCACAAAGCATTCTGCCGCGAGCGCCTCGTCCGTTTTTTAGAAGAACAAGGCATTGCCCTCTATGACACCGCATTTGCCGTGCGCCGTCTGCAAGACAATGCTTCGGACAAATTCCTTGAAGTAGTCCAACCGACAGATGTGACAGCGTTATTGCGTCAACTGCCTCAATGCCACGCCATTGTCACTACCGGAGAAAAGGCTACGGAAACCATCTGCGCACACTTCTCCATCGCACAACCACGTGTAAGCCACTTCACTGAATTTGTGGCAGAGGGTCGCCCCATGCGCCTCTATCGGATGCCCTCCTCCTCGCGGGCTTATCCATTATCCATAGAGAAAAAGGCGGATGCCTACCGCAGCATGTATCAGGACCTGCAAATGTTATAAGCAACTTTTCTTCTCCGACTATTTGCAAATATCAAACTTTACGTTACCTTTGCACCCGCAATTACGGGAATAGCTCAGTTGGTAGAGCATCGGTCTCCAAAACCGAGTGTCGGGAGTTCGAGCCTCTCTTCCCGTGCGAAAAGAATAAGCTGCAAGTCAATAGTTTGTGGCTTATTTTGGTTTATAAGTCGGACAAAAGTCGGACATTCCTAATCTTGATTGTTTAACATTATACGTTTTCGAATCCGAAAAACGTATAAAAAAATGTTCTCTACCAGACCTAAGCTTCGTAAAGGAGCATCACTTTCAACCGTTCTTAATTACACTCTCCCCAAATTGCATACCGGGAAAACTTGGTATGTAGATTTTACATGTTATGACCCCGCCGAACAGCGCATGAAGCGGAAAAAGTATATGCTGGATGGAATCAGCAAAGTATCTGACCGCCGGAAAAGAGCTGCAGACATCATTGCCAGTGTAACCAGCCGCTTGCGTTCCGGATGGAATCCTTGGGCTGAATTATCCAGTTCCAGGCAATATGCCAAGGTCGATGCCGTATTGAAATTATACCAGAGATATTTGAAAAAACTCTATGAATCCCAATCCATCAAAGAGAATACCTATTTGGATTACAACAAGCGGATTCGCGTATTAAAAGAATACATGCAGAACCACGCCATGCCTATCATGTACATCTATCAGTTCACCCTTTCCTACATCAGCGATTTTCTGGATTATATCCTGATGGACCGCGATGCTTCTGCACGTACCCGGAACAACTATAAAATATGGATTTCATCGTTTTGCTCCTGGCTTGTTGAAAAACAATATTTAGAAACAAATCCTTGTGAACACATCAAATCTTTAAAAGAGGAGCCCAAGCACCGGGATGCCCTTTCACCCGAAGACTTGCGGAAACTCAAAAATTATCTGGAAAAACACAATCGGCATTATCTGTTGGTATGTCGCATGGTGTATTATACTTTTATCCGCCCGGAGGAGTTAACCCGGATTCGCCTGAAAGACATTTATCTCAAGGAACAAAAAGTCTTCATTGCCGGAGATATTTCGAAAAACCGGAAAGACGGGATGGTGGGACTGAATGATGAGCTTGTCAAGTTGATGATTGATTTAGACATATTCAAGCATGACGGAAACTGCTATCTTTTCAGTCGAAACTTCATGCCCGGACAAAGGAGAATAACAACCAAGGTTCTCCGAAATTATTTTTATAAAGTACGGACTGCTTTAAAGTTTCCGAATACTTATATGTTTTATAGTCTGAAGGATTCGGGCATCCGCGATCTGGCCAACGCTGCAGGTATTGTGGTGGCGCGTGACCAAGCCCGGCACTCCGACATATCGACCACCAATAAATATTTGAAAGGAAGTTCGCTAACGGTACATGAGGAGACAAAGCATTTTCAAGGGGAGCTATAAACTTCCTTAGTCTATGCGATAAAAGGTTCCCTCTACAACCGGATCCAATCCCCGCACGGTAACACTCGCTTCTATTTTCTCACACAAATAACGCTGGTTTCCGATGAGGAATACTTTATTCACATTGGGAATCTGCGTAGTCAAGAATTGGATTTTGTAAGAAACACTCGAATGAAACATGCTCAGACTAGCCAAACGATGACCGATGCTATCGGCACACACATCCTGCAAACTCAACGAGTATGGAAGGAAGTCGGTCTCTTGAGCCTCGGTTTTCTGTTGGTAATCCGTATAAGGATAGGCATAATCATAGGAATGCACCTGTCCGGAATAGGTCACCTTCTGCCTGTTCCACTCACCGGTATTGATGGCTACCTCCATCGTCTCGTTCTTGTCCTGTTTCTCTTCTAACTCCACTTCGCCTTCTATCGCCTCCTGGATGTTGAACCGCTCTTGGTCAGCCACCGTACGCTGATAACCGACCGCCGGGATATTCAACACCATGGAGGTATAAGGACGATTCAGGTCGTAGTCTCCGACAGAACCGTAAACTCCTACATTGTATTGGATAATCTTGGCAGGCACAATGCGCAACGAAACATCGACCTCCGTATTCTCTTCGTCGCGAATCAAGTCCGCATACAGATTGACTTCTCGCAATTCGTTGTTGTTATTCTCATTATAATTGATGTAATATCGTTTACCTACTATAAAAAGCGTTGATTTCTTATCCGAATCTGACATGCTCTCATATGCAGATTTCATTGCCTCATAAGAATCATATTTCTCTTTATAGGCTGCCTCCATCAGCGTGCGGTCCAAACGCAGATAACCATCATCGGTATGCGAGGGCAGGTCGTACCCGACATTGCCGCTACCTAAATCTTTGTCATTCTCATTGTCTTCTATCTCCACTGTATATTCTTTCAATAGCCGGGAAGTTTCGATAATGACCCGGTCGGAATCATCATAATAATTGTTCAAGGGAACCAGATGCACCACCTTCTCACGCTCATCGACCACCGTCACCACCTGCAAGAACCGCTCCAATTCATCGAAGAATTCGGAAACGGTCCAATGCGGTAACGCATCGGCAATACAATTACTGCTCACCGCATTGCACACATAGACATGCCGCAGGAAATTGTTCTCGAAGAAAGAGGCATCGAAAGAGTAACCGAAATATTCCAAAATCTTGCGGATGACCGTTATCAGGTAAGGCTGCACACACCGCCTGCCATATTTATGGCAAAGTGTGAAGTTGTTGGTACCAAACTCATAGATCACATCATTCTGGAGATTCTCCCATTTGCCCTCTTGGTAGAAAATCGGGAGCCAAACCACTTCAAGATTATCAGATGAACCATAATACAGCTTCATGTTCGCTGGCGGTTGGAATTGGTTTTGGTTGTTGTTCGGCCAAGTCGCCGAGCCTAAATCCAGTTCATCGATGTAAATGTCATCATTGGTCAGCAGATTGAACTCCGCATTGCCCGACACCAATTGCACCTTAGCCAAGGCATCTTCTACGGAGAGCAATACACAACTGCCATATAGCAATGTCCGTCCATCTACTATCAGACTGGCCGGAAGAATCGTCTTCTGCTTTTTGACATCCATGCGGTTAATCAAGCCCAAAGTCGGCTGATTCTCGGGCATGGGCAATTCGATGTCCAGCGTAAAGTTGGAACTGCGGGTAAAATAGGGATTCTCAGAGGTAAACGTAATATTGAAATCCTCGGGAAGATAGGCTGCCTTGCCATTGATATACAGTTCGGTCATGACTTATTCCTAGATTTATTGTTCTCTAAATTTCGGTATTCTTTTTGTGCCTGGTTGATGCCTCGTTTGCCAGTGACATAAGTCTCGGCCACGATGGGTTCGTCAAATCTCTTTTTCAGGCGGTGCATAATGCGGGTACATTCGGCCAGTACGGCCAACAAAGCCGAATCTGTTGCATAGCCTGCCGGGGATACCTGTGCCGGAACGGTACCCGTTCTCGATGAGGAAGAACTGCCCCGAGCCACTGACAAGACATCATCCATCGTCAGGTTGCCCACATTCCCGCTGCGCTGTGCCACATCGATGGCGTCGAACAACGGGCGCAGATGCGGATTGGCCACCGCATACCGATTGGCAACAAATTCGTTACTATGTACAATGCCTTGTGGTTGATCCCATGCGCCGGATGGGGTGTAGCCTCCGGTATAAAAGTTGCTTACAAGTGCCTTTGCTGTTTCAAATGCTGCGGTTATCAATGCGATTTCTCCTGCTGCTTTCAAAAGTCCCCAAGGACCTAACGAAGCAAGATTCTTAATTGTTCGTTCTGCAATAGCCATAATCATTACTCGTTGAAGTCCATCTAAAAGCGCATTCGTTACATTCTTTAAATAATCCTTTAATGAAGTTTCAGAATTAGTTAAGAAATCAGCTGTAGCTTGCCCAATGTCTGTTCCCAAATCCGTCAATACGCCAAATAATCTTTCCTCTCTCTTTATCGATTCTTCTTCCATTTGGCGAGTATTCTCTAAATCCCGCTTGCGCATCTGTTCCCGTATCTTATTCTTCTTTTCTTCATTTACAGTCGCATCCTCCAGTACACTCTGATAATACTCATCCTGAATCCGTCGGAGTTCGTCATAATACTCTTGTTCACTCGTTTTGTCTTGGTAATGATGCAAAGTTACTTCTTCTACCCGCAACTGGTAGGATTTCTCCAACCGGGTAAATGCTGCTTCCGATTCTTTTTTCTGCATCCTTTCGGTCTCTTTGGCAGCCTCTTCATCCGCTTTACGTAACTCCTCTTTCAGTTTGATTTGTATGTCCAGAATCCTATCCGCAATCTGTTGCCGCTGCTCCGGTTCCAGACCGGCAATACGCAGTTTTTCATTCAACAAGGCCAATTCAGCATCCTGCATCTGTTTGCTGTAATCGGCTTGTGTCATGCTATCATCTTCAAGGTATCGCTTCTTAATGGCGGCAATGCGTTCGTAGTATGCGGATTCAGCGGTAGCCAACTCTTTTTCATTACCATTACCAGTACCATCATCGTCGTCATCATCGTCCGGTGCTATTGAAACCGTCTCTCTCACTACCTTCTCCAACTCAGCCTTCAATAGCTTCTCATCCTCGATGATTTGTCGCATTTTAGCGGTATAGCGATTCCCCCAAGCCTCCAAACTGTTTGTGGCATAATTCTGCTCCATACCAGTTTGTTCTGTCCAGCCACTCAGATTCCCCCGGGTAAACAATGACCCTATCGTATTTTTGACACGTTCTGCATCGGAAGCTATGGAAGCAAGTCCGGCCGTAAAAGGATCATACCACTTGGATAATTGTCCCGGATTATCTCTGAGGTCTTGTTTTTGACGTTCCAAGTCTTCTAACTTTGCATTGATGGCCTTTGCTTTTGCATTAGCCAAAATGCTGGCCGTATATTTTTTAATCGCTTCATCCGCTTTCCCTGTATTAATGTTTTCCAAGTTGAGATTCCCCAAATATTCCGGGCTTATGCGATTTAATTCATCAATAGCCTTTTGACGCTCGTTATCGGTCAAAGCCTTATCCCTTGCCGTTTTTAACAAAGCATCCAACTGGTTTCGTTCTGTTTTGACCGTAGAAGACGCCTCTCTCATCACCTGGTTCAACATCCGTTGGTGTCTCACTGCATCATCCACACTTCGGCCCATATCCCTCATGAAAGCAATAAAAGTCGCCCCTACCGCCAATATGGCTGCCCAAGGATTGGCACGTAACACCATCCATAACCGCTGAAAGCTTGTGACCAACTTCCCGTTCCACAAATCCACCATTTTACTCCATGCCACCTGAGTCTTTTGTGCTGCGACATGTGCCAGAATAAGTGCAGTAACCATTGTAATCGTTGTGCCATAACGGGAAAATACGTTTATTAATGCATTCAATCCCTTTACCGTCATGCTGCCCGCCGAAATCATGTGTTTCATTACCGGTTGCAGCTTTTCTCCCAGTTCGACCCGTACATCTTGGAAAGCCTTTCGGGCTTTATCCAATTCAGCCTGTACCGTGTTATTCTGTACGCTGTATTCGTTGGTAATGCTTATCCCCTCACGGAAAGCCAGATTTGCATTCTCCTGTTCTTTGCGTACCAGTCCCACGTTGCCTGCCAATGTACTAACTACACTTGCCGCCTCGGAACCGCTCAATTTCATATCTTTTAATACGGGTGCTAAATTGGCCATTCCACCCATTTTGTTCAACGACTCCAAAAATCGGAGTACTGCCTCGTTCACGTCCGTCTCCACCAACTGGGTAAACTCCTGCACGTCCATCTTTGCCAATTCGGCATATTTCGCAGGTTCTTGGTAGATGCGCATGACCAGACCGGATAACGCAGTACTCGCCATCTCAGAGCGCAACATGTTCTGGTCAAGGGCGGAAGCAAAGCCCATGATGTCCGTCACCGCCATGCCCGCCTGCTTGCCTACTCCGCCCATGCGGGCTGTAAACTCCACCAAATATGGTTCAGATGCACTTGTGCTTTGCGCCACCTGGTTAATCGCGGAACCAATAGCCAGCATATTCTCTTTTAAGCTACGCCCCGAATCACCGAACATTTGGCTCAACTTGCCGATTTGGTTCACCGCTTCTTCTCCCAAGTCTTCACCCAATGCCACATTAATCATATTGGCCGCTTCTACAAACTCCAATACATCTTGGACGCCAGTAATACCCAGTTTGCCCGCTTCACCCGCCAGCCGGTTCAACTCTTCACGGCTGGTACGGGTATCCATCTTTTTAAACTCCTCATTCAGAAGTTCGACCTCTTCGCGGGTCATCCCCGTATATTTGGAGACCTGGTTCATGGCTTCCTCCATCTTGGCATAGTCATCCACACACTTCCGCATGGTCAGCGTCATTCCTGTCAATGTGGCCACCGCACCGGCTGCGACTCCGGCATACCGGTTAAATCCGTCGGCCAACTGGCTTAATGATAAAGTCGATTTGCGTGTCTCATCTCCGACTTTGTGCATTTCTTCTCGATGCTCTTTTATTATCCCCTTCAACCCACGAATCTTCTGCATGGTACGGTTGTATTCTTCAGAGCCCAATGTCATATCTTTGATATCACGCTGAAGGCGTTTCACCTCCAAGTCAATGCTGTTAATGTCATTTTTGATTTCTTTGCCATCGATGTAGAGGTACACCCCTCTTTTGACCGTCTTATCACTTTTTGCCATATCTTTTTTCTATGGTTATTTTGTTAAACTTCTCCAATACCTTGCACAAGGCTTCATCACCGTAATACTCACCGGATAAATCGGCCAGTCGATCTATATTCTGAATAATCGGCGGATCCAACCATGGAAGAGGTGACCGACGAATCACTGCATAATGCTCATCTACCGTCCGCATCCGGCGGATTCGGTACTCAGAAACCCGCAAGGAACGAAGTTCTCCCCTCTTCTTTTTATCCGCCCATGCGGAATGCCCCTTCATAATGATACCATCTTTGACGATATAGCCACGCCCGGCGCCGTATTCACGGAAAGCTCCGTATCTCCAGAACCGGAAGCCAAGGCCGACATACGCCGGTCCTCCTTCTCTATCAGTCAGCAAACGTGCCTTCAGTTCATTGCGCAATCTGCCGGTGGATTTGGTACGCCTCAGGATATTCACGGACGCATTCCGGACTTCCCATGTCCACCGTTCCACCCCTCGGTTGAACGTTTCCGCTCGCATCAATTGATTTTCTTGTACTTCTGCCATAATCCATATATAAAAGCCACTAACTTCTGCGAAGCTAACGGCAAAAAGAGGAATTCATAAAGGACAAGAATTTTGCCTTTTATCCAAAACGCAAATCATGGATGCGGTTCAACCATCCCTGCCGGAAGACCCGTTGCGACGGTTTACGTTCGCATAGCTCTTCGATAAAACGAATGCGGTCGGCCTTGATCGCCTCGAACAGATTCTGCGCGTTGGCAGAATTGATGCTCGACAAGGTTTTTCGGCCGACGATACCATCTGCCGGGATTTGCAACAGCTGTTGTACCCGTTTGATACCCAGGCTGCCCGATGCCCATAACCAATCCACGCAAATGTTTGCCACCGGCTGGCTGTTGATGCCATCTCCCTGATAGCGATCCCAGTAGTTCTTTTTAAAAACATAGTAGACATCTTCAACTGTAATCAGACGCAAGTCATCGGCATCGATATCTCCGTCCGCATCTTTATCATACCCGCAACTCCGCCAAGTAGACAGGGTAATACCTATGTTCGTTTTGCCACCGGTATCCGCCTGATGGTCACTCCAACCGCCCTCCCATTTCCGGATAAACTGGAAAAGAACCTCTGCCTTAGCCATCAGAAAATCAAATTACAGATTAAAATCAAGACTGTTAAAACGCTCGGTATCAACAAGAACTCACCTACTTCACACCATTTGCCAACCCGATTCACCAGACAAGTAAGCGCACAACATGATAGACTGACCAATGCAGATTGCCATATTACAGTCTCCCAAACCAAAGAAAGAACCGCTATAGAAATCACCATTACCATAGAATAAACAACCGTACCGAAAAACAACCTGTGTGCCCGGTTGTTTTGGTTCAACCAAAGTAATAATTTCAACATATCTCTAACATTTTAATTACCCAACAAAGTTCCTGGTTCGGCGACTATAAAAATAGGACATCCAAGTTCCGGAAGAACTCAGACAAACCGTCGGCATAAAATGTTCGTTTTTGGACGAGGCGGGAGAATTGGAGACGTGGGAATATTTAGGAGGTGGATATGATTCTGTAAATTGTTGGGGGCAAATAGGAACCAGACATTTTGAAAAACTTGACAAGCGCACAGGAGGGAAATATGGGCGTTTCTTAGTGAATGCGCAAATTACAAATTGGACTGGAGGTGATAAAATCTTATATATAGACTTAATATATAGGAATTATTCTGCTATGGCTGGAAATAGCGGAGTAAGAATCATGTCTTCTGATGCCGATGGTGGTAATGAATCCCAAGTAGCATTCTGGAGTGGTTTGACTGGAGAAAGAACAGGCGTTGAGACTCTTGATAGATTAACATTGTCTGGAGGTTTGGGTGAGATTGCTATAACCGTTAATTGGGATGTGGTAGGAACAAATTCAAATCTCACCCTTGGTGATGATATTATAATTATACCGCAACAATATTTTGCAATACCAATTTCAGCTCAATATTTAAATAAGCGCTTTCCTGCCTTTACGAAAAATAAATTAGGAGAATCATTCATTAGAGAAATATACACAAGTAATGGCAATAAATCTGAAAGCTATAAAATTGCAATTATCTCAAGAAATCATACAGAATATAAATACAGAATAGATATTACAAAAAACGACGGCACAAATGTAGCCAGATTAAATTCTACGGATTTAGAAGAATCAACAAATTCCGTGATTTATATAGCCCCTTATTTCAATAGCGGTATATCATTTTATATCGTTGTAGATTGGTCAGCAATAGAAAATGGCACACTTAAAACGTATGCTATAGATTTGCAGAACGCAATGTATGATTTAGGCAACTCACCATTAATAGCTGATTATTTGCAAAAAAATGAGTTAGATGCAGAGTTTTCAAACTTGGAAAATGAGTTAGCAGGTAAAATTAGCGCTGGCCAAAAAGATGAGGAAATCATACCAATAGAGGGAAATGTGGAAGAAACATTCCCATTTCGCGTATGGTATAATCAACCAATAGTTGGTGTAACATATAGGAATAAGACAGAAAAAACAGTCAGTTTCAACTCTATTAAGACGCTTTTATTTGATTCTAATAGCGGAGCAACACTGAAAGTATATAAAGTAGATGCGTCTGCTTGGAATAATGATAGGTATTCAGTAACAAGTTTTGATGATGATAGGTTAACTTTGGTTTATGAGGGATTGGCTAACAATACGACTAAAGGCGTTTATGAAACTATTAATTTGGGGAATACGGTTTCATTAGCTCAGAATGAATCTTTATTAGTTGTATTATTTTCTACACAAATAACAAGTAGAAGTGCATCAGCTCCATTAGGACCAGTAAATGAAGAATATAGTGATGGTTATCCCATTGTGTATTGTTTAGTCTCTGATTTGAAACGCGTATATTTCAGCTACCTTTCGTATAGCTGTGTCCCTCCTATTCTTATAGCTAAGACCGGATTTGTTCCAGAGTCCGAATTAGAAAATGATGTTAAAGAAATTATAGAACAAGTTGAATCAGAAAAATTAATCAATAGCGTTGAATTGTATATTCCGAAAAATATATACACAACAGAAAATCTTGAAATGAATTTGTGGAATGATGCTTTAATCCGTGGTACGGATAGAGGTTTACAATCCCCTGCAAATTGGTATTTAGAGCCACAATTAACCGGAGCTGTATTGAAAGAACGTTCTTTGTGCATAAATCGAGGCATTCAGAGCAATCAATTAACGGTTAAAGTTTACGATGTATATGGGAATTATGTAAAAAGTTTTATTTCCACTGTAAACACTATATCTAAATCTGCGTCAGGCTTATCTGCAAATGTATTATGGCTTGGAGACAGTTTGGAAAGCGATGCACAAATATCCACTAATGTTAGAAATTTATTAGATGAAAATGGCGGTTCTAATGTGATTTTTGTAGGTTCTAAAGGCTCTGGAATAAATAAGCATGAGGCTTATGGCGGATACCGATTTAGAAATTATGCCACAGAAGGATGGATGATTGCACGTTTTTATGTCACAGGCAATGAAGACGAAACTTTCAATATTGGAGATGTTTATATCATAACAAGTACTTTATCTTTTACCATAACAGAAATTAATATCACTTCCGGAAATGGATATGTTTCCGGTTCCTTGGGAAATAATGTTTCCATAGATGAATCTTTCCCCCAGAGCGGAGTATTGTCAAGAAAAAGCGGAACTGGTTCTTCGACATTGACATATACAAGCTGGACACAAGAATCAAGCAATCCATTATGGAATAATGATACTAACAAAATTGATATACCGGCTTATAGGACTAAAATAGGATTAAGTTCTTCAAAAATAGATGTAGTAATATTTATCTTGGGTGTAAATGGAAGTTTAGGAAACTTACAAACGGAAGAACAGGTTTTTGAAAATCAAATTCAATACGCAATAGAATTATATAATCAATTTGTATTAGACAATCCTAATTGTAAATTCATATTTAATCTTCCAACTACATGTGGCAACACAAAAGGTGGCTGGGGAGCAAATTATGGAGGTGTTAATGATATTATCAATTATCAAAAGAATATATTTACACTCAGGAAATTGATGTTGCAATATTTTGATGAAAACGAAACTTATCCTAATGCTTATGTTAATATTGGAGGTATTACCGTTGATAGGTATTATGGATATGCTTTACAGGATAAAGCCATATCCAATGTCGTAGAAGAGACTGAGAAAGTACATGTTAATGCAGTACATCCTACGACTTCTGGATATAAAGAATATGGAAATGCAAATTATGCTATGCTTATTAATGTAATAAAAACAGCAATTCAATAAACACTGTCCAAAATTTTGTGTAAATGGCAACAGAATTCAGTTGTAAATAAGGCTGCCTCATTACTGAAGCAGCCTTTCAATTGTGGCAGAGCTGGGATTCGAACCCTGGAGCCTTCATCATATATATGGTTACACCAACCGCCTCCCAAGTGACTTGATTTCCGGATCTGCCGCAACAGCTCCTACCGCCTTAATCAAAGTTTTCTTCATTCTTGTTTCCTCCTTCCCGAGCGTATTATAAAGTGAGACAGCTCCTGTGAAGAGCTGAAAATACGTTGGCAAAGCATCCCCAAGCGCACAAGAGATTGAGCTGGTGAATACGACTAAGCGTAAATTTATCAGCGGCAAAGATATATCATTTAAATGACTCTGTCAATACGAATGACGAATTTCAAAAATGTAATTGAATTATTCAAAGTTTAATCTGACGGTTACACATATATGTCACTATACATAATAAGAAAGAAGCAAACTCAATCCTTCTTATTATTTGTTCTCTTTGCCACAAATTGGTGCCAATGGCCAGCGTTTAGCATTAATACATTGTAAAGGGGATTAACACTCATCCCGTTCTCATTCTACACAAGCGACAAAAGAGAAGCGATTTTATACCCCAAATATTTAAGCCCTTTCTTGGGGTGTGTTCCATCTGTGTTGTTAAAATATTGAGAGTAATTCCACCGGTTCCATCCTAAGGTCCAGTACAAGTCAAAGACCGGGATATGCCAATATTTCGCCACCGCTTTTTCAGCCTCTACCAATGTCGGCATGGCAACAAAATCGTATTCCCCATATTTCAGATTGTCCCCCCATTTACTGTCGTCCCAGTTGGATATGTCATTGCCAAAATACCGGCATATCGGTGTAAGGATGTAAATCTGCAATGACGCTTTTTTCTTCAGCAGCTCTTCTATACACTTTTCCAAATGCCATGAGACAGAATTAGCAGGTACTCCTCCCGGTGCTCCAAATCCATCATAATTATAGTTGTTAGTCCCGCCCAAAAATATAATCGCATCTATATCTTCTATTTTTACCTGGGATATGTATTCAAGGATTGCCGTATTGTCATCCGAAGCTGCGTCCTTGAGGTATTGGGCCGCAGCTTTCTGGTTCGTCCAATCCGCATTGACCAATCCACAGACCATAGCCGGAATATCCAATGCCGCATAAGCAACGGAATCGTTGGCAAAAGCATCTATGTTGTCGGGAAGTCCCACCCAATAATTCTGTTCCCATTCATAAGTTATGCCGGTTTCTGTTGTGACAGAGCATTTACTTATATCACGCCATTGGGACGATGAGTCCCAAACTCCTGAATACAGGGTGTTTCCGATTGCTTTCACGAAAGCATTTCCGGATTGGGACAAAGCAAGTTTGCCGGCTATTTCTTCCACCGTATCTGTCGTTAAGATGTCAGCACTTATACTTCTACCGGCAGTTACTGTAACCGTACCGTCCTGAGTAGCCTGCCCGGTTATTTTCAACTTGACAAAATGGTACCTCATACTGAGCTGTGAACCTCCTATGCCGGCGTTGTGTACGGTAGCCCCTGTTTTTTCAGAAAAATAGTCAGTCCAACGTTTACCGTCGGCATCCTTCAGCTCTGTAATAGAATCGCCAAAAACGATTATCTGTTTACCGGTCAAAGGTTTATCATTGACGACATTATCAATTTCTTCTTTCAATGTCTTTGTTTCGATTTCAGATGTATTCAATTCAGAGGGTACAATATAGCATCCCAATTCGTCTTGATTGAAGTCTGATCCAAGCGGCATTGCGTCCCAATCCACCTTAAGCATCAACTTTACACCCGCATATTCACTTTTCCTGGAGGTCAGTTCTATCCACTCAATCCCGGAATGTTCTGTTGCTTCATCATGGTAATATTGTAAAAAGTGATCATCGTCATGATCACTCCCGTCAACCAGGGAAAACCTTTGCAAATCACCTATTCTCCTATTTAGATTCCTGGCCATCACATACCAACTCCTTTCGGGCAATTCTTTATTATTGGGGTTTAACAGGTATGCTGACAGGATAATATCTTTTGCCTTCCCGTAGAAATCCGGATATACCCCGGCAAGAGCATCGGTATATTTCAGGTTATTTTTTAACTCAAGTTCCATTGCATTTACAATGTTCCCGATGGATTGTATTTTATCCGGTGCTTCCTGTATCCCTTTTTTCAATGACGAATAATGGAATACATATTTATCGTCAATCAGGACAGGCGTTTCAAAATAACGCTCCTGAACAGGTATGCTGTCCCAATCTACCTCAAAGGTTATTTCCGTACCTTCTTCAAAGACATCGTCTTCGGCGAACACATGACTGTGCTTTTGTATTCCGCTCAGGTATTCAGATAAATACACGATATTTACCGCTTTGCCGGTTCCATCAGGAGACGTCCCTATGATTTGGAGACAGCTTTTATAAGTCACATCAGCTTTCCCGAAAATATTAAGTTTGATGGATGCCCCCTGTTTTAGCGGTTTGGACATCTGTATGTCGTGTATGTGTTTGGCACATTCCGGCAGGGCTATACTATATATAAAAAGTCTGTTTATCGGAGTAATGTCACCCCAATTTCCAGGCTTGGTAAATGACTGGTTAGGTTCTCCGATGAATGCGACAGTCCGGAACCGGTTTGTATCCTCGTCCAAAAACGAACATTTTATGCCGACGGTTTGTCTGAGTTCTTCCGGAACTTTGGCAATGGCAGATTCGAGTGTGTATTTATTACTGCCATCGATGCCACCCGTAGGAAATTGTTTGGACACATTGTATTCAGTAATGCCATTGATGCGTTCTGTGTACTCCTCTTGCTGTTTGTTCACCATTTGTAGCATCTGTTCGCCTACCAACGTATGGGTATTGGATTCCGGAAGCTCATTCTGTTTGATCTGGTTCGCTCCGGCAATCAACTGTTCATAAGATTGCGTGCTCATAATTATTCAAATGTTTTATCAAAAGATTTATCAAATGTTCTATTCTGTAGAAAATCGGTATCACAGTTCAATGCCTTATATGGCTCACTGATCTGTAAGATAGCCATGACCCCATATTGCTGGTTATCATAGTTCGCGATATACTCGACCTCTACTTCTTCAAGCTGGAAAGAGAGGCGGACTTTGCGTTCACGCCTGTCTTTTAGCAGCTGGTTGAGAAAACTGTCCAGAATCGCCTCACAATGCTCCAAAGCCTTGTCTATCGCTACGTAGTCGGACGTATCAGACACATGGTCGATGACAAATAACAGGTATTCACGTGACTTGAAATGACTACCAGCCGAACCGTTGTAACTGTAACCGGAACCCCGATCCACCATGACTGCCGGATAGTGGAGCACACTGTCTATCGATGTGTGCTTTGCCCGTTCAGAGGAGAGGAAATGCGTTTCGCCATTCACCTTGTCCCGGATATCCACATGCCTTTCGGCCAAGTTTTCTATGTAAGCGATAAAATTCATTTCTTTTTCTTTTGAGCATCCCTAATCCTTTTGTTCAATAACCGGAAGGCTGTTGTCGCTGGCATCTGCCGGAACTTGTCCATCTGTGCGATATCGTCCCCCACAAACGCATCGAATATATCCAACCAATTCACCGACGGAGCCTGAGGGTGTCTGCGCTTCCCCGTCTGCTCGTCCTCATCCTGCATGGGGAAAAGCCAAGGGAACGACTTCGAGAGCCAATGTTTAATAAATACATAGTTCAAGAAAACGGCGTACTTCACGCTCTTATCCACCTTGGCCAACCACTTTAACCGACGGGGAAGATTCAGCACCTTCTGCCGCAAAAATAGCCCTTTGGAAAGCTCTTGAGGTAGGACAACCCTCTCGCCTTTTTGCAAATAGAGCAAAGCAACCAGATGATCCAACGCCTCTTCGGATTCATGGCGGACATACCGGTTAAATGCCGTATCCACCAGCATGAAGCGTTCGAAAGTCATCCCCTTGAGACGTTGACCCGGAGCCTCCAGCCGTCCAATGGATGCAATCAAGAAACGATCCAAGTGTATCCGGCAATCGTTGATGAACTCCAGCAAACCACTCACCTTATACAATTGGAAAGCATCCAACTTATCTAGCGGAAGACGGGAAATTCCTCTCAGAAATGCTTTCGAATCCAACTGATGGAGATACAACCCTGCCACCCAGACAAGCTGCTTACCGCTCAATTCCGCCCATGATTCCGGTAACTGCCTGGTACAATTCCGTGAGAACAATCGCCCTTTTTGCCGTATCCTCACCGTTTTCATGTCCAAAAAGTCCTTTTATGGTTATTCTCCCGGTCAAACACCCGCTGCGGATCCCCTACCGCGAGATTGGCATAATGAGTTTTGATGACCCGCTGAAGTGCTGTCATATACATCTCCGCATCTGCCTGTAAATTCTGTATCTGTACCGAAATCCGTTCCGTTTCTACCAGTTGATGCCGTTCGTTACCCTTTTCACCCGTCTCTATCGTAGTGAAATACAATCCCCGATCGGTCAAGCTGCCCGTCTCCATCACCAAACGGCGCACAGCCATTGTAACGATATAATTAGAGCAGGCACGCCGAAGCTGCTCAATACGCGCTCTCTCTGCCGGGTCATCCGGTTGATTTACCAGCCCATCCAACAAACGCTCATACAGCTTTTCACCAATGGCCGGTACCAGCATCATCTCTTCCACGAACCTCAAATGAGGCTGAAGCCGCAAGAACACAATCCGACTGAGATTGATGCCATATACCGCATCCACATCCCGCGTACCCCGGACAATGGCCGACCGTTGTGTCTTGTAAACGGGAGAGGAGGCAAAGGCCGTGTACACCGAGACGTGTTCAAACAGGAAATCGAGCAACTCATCCAGCGCATCAAAACCTCTGTTCTTGTAATTTCGACGAAGATTATCCTCCTGATACTTATAGGCAGGCTTCAGGGTACCGTTCTCCGATTCCTGCCGTTGGAATCCGGCATCGGTTATCCGTACGCTGATGGCATCAAACTCATACCACAACGCCAGATTGGCATTGGCTCGCTGGCAAATCTGCAACAAAACCTTATCCAGCCGTTCTTGGTCGGTCGCTTCCGGCACATTCTTCTCAATCCGGTTCGGATCGGGTCCATACTGGTAGATTTCTATCACCTCGACCGCCATGGCTCGTCCGATTAGTGGCGTGATGAAGAGGTTGAACGCATTACGCAACGGCGTTTCGAAAGTCGAAAAGCTGATGGCCGTATTCAGTTTGACAAATGCACGGATTTCATCGCCATTGTTCCATTTCTCTTTGCTAAATATCATATCTCAAAAACTTTATCGTTAGCTCAATGTCTTTTGGGTGCCGCTCCCCGTATCCAACGTCACCAAAACCGTGTTGCGAAAACGCAACTCACAATCCGGCATCCCGTTGATACGAATAAACAGTTCGATAGGGTCCAGGATGTTCTGCCGATCTATCCAGGCATTCGCGATGTTCACCAAGAACGCCTCCCGGATATTGCTGCCGCCCTGGTTTCCGGCATACGTACCGCCCGGCATTCCGGCACCCATGACATTAGGGTTAACCATCAAGGCAAACAGGATTTCACTGTTGGCCGCTGCCGACACCGGAAGGTTCTCGCTCCCTTGGTACTTGTTCTCCAGCGGTTTGATTTTCCACTCCTCTTCAATCCGCCCGTTCATCTCATTGACCGCGTACATGGAGAACAAAGGCTTCTCCGCATTCTCCGGGCCACACAAATTCAATTCTACGGAATCCATGTACTTATTGATTTCGGCTTTGCGCTGCTCCGGGGTATAATCCTTGGACGGATATTTCTTCTCCCAGTAGCTATAGGGTATTTGTACATGCCACTTCCATGTGATTTGGTTTTGGTACGCCTTTTTCAGAAAATGCGGTACCAAATGGGCAATTTCCGTCCACCCGCATACGAACGCCGGAAACCAAATTGGCATCCCATAGAGGTCATCGTTGCTCCAGCTGTCGCGCACCGGCATGATGAAACCTTTTTTCATCTTGCCCGCAAACTTCAGCACCTCGGCGTGCATCTCCGGATCAAACTCCGAAAGCACCGTCCATGTCGAATATTGCCCGATGTCCGGACGCTGCGGCCAGTAACCGGAAACCACACACTGGCAAGAACCGAAAGCATCCAGTTCGGAGTATCGCCTGAAGAGCGCATTCACCGGACTGACCCCGCTGAAAGAGTTCCCCGCCACGGACGGAATGAACTGTACCGCCCCGTTCCCGAATTTCAGATAGTCGCGCAACACCTTCTCCATATACCGGCGTACCTGGCGGGAAGCCACGAACCGCTGTACCCGACTGTCATTAATCGGCTCCAACAGTTCGTTACCGTCGTCATCATATCCTTTGACCTTGCAGGGATAAATGCCCTGCCCCAGCGTCAGGTTGCGCAAGAACTTCAGTCCTGTATTCAGCACACTGGTACCGGCAATCTCCCGTTCCGCCATCTGAGGGAAGTCATTCTGCGGTCCCCACGGGCGCACCTGCACCCCGTCGATGTCGATGTAATCCGCCTGTGTCAGGTCATGCGGGAGCAACACTTTAACCCGCTCCTCCATCCGATTCATGGGCAGTCCCGTCGTCTCGCCCAGCACATAAGTCGATTGCATCAGCAACGGAAAGCCCTCGTTATTATACAGTATCTCCATATCACATCACTACTTTCATTCGGTTATACTCCATAATCAAATCAATATCCACCGGATAGGGGTGCCCCTCCGGCTGCCCTTTGCAATCGCACGGCTGTATGCCCCGCAACCGCCACTCCTTCATGTTCACGCCCCGACCGGCACCACAGGCATACGCCTGCGGGATAAAGTAGAGTTTGCCCGCCTTGCTCACAAACTTGATGGAGAAGATGCGGCGACGGCCTCGCTCATCCGTCCGGATGTCCATGTCGGCCAGCATCAGATTTCTGCGAATTGTCTTCTTGTCCATATCAATCAAAAGTCACATCAAATGTCTTGTCAAAAATGCGGTTTTCTGATGAAGGAACTCGCCCGAACCGCCCGGCATAGTATGCTGACGGACGGAAAGAGAACGACACGTTGATCCGTTCATTCCCCATTGGCTTATAAGCTGCATCACATTCCGTAATGACCACCGGAATATTCCTACCGTTCTCCAATAACCGTATGTCCGGCGATGTCAGCATATCCTTCAGGCTCTCATATTTATCGCGCTTCATGTAGCCGGTAAAGACCGTCTGTACATCCGCCCATTCATTATCGATGCGTTTCATCCCGTCCATCAGGCTGACCGTCTCGCCCTCCAGCTCCGGTTCATAGCTGACTGCCCCATACGCTGTGAATGTCTCCGGTACCCCGAACCCGTTCAGGTACAGGAACGTATTCACCTGCCTTTTGCGAGAACGGTCTATCATATATTTCACCCGGTCTACCAGACCGGACGGAGTTGTCACGGTCACGATATAATAGAGTATCGCATCCAAAGAAACATTCGCTAACCGAGCGATACGGGAGGGAGATACCCGGTACGAGATTGCCCCTTCACCGCCCAGAGAGACATCGACTACTTTATATTTTGCCTGGCCGGCAACCAAATAAGCCACGCCTATAGTCATCGCAAGCCCCGAATAGTTCAAGACCGGGAAATATTCCTCGGCACCCGGAACTGTATCGACTTCTGCATAATGGCACAACGCAAGGACATCTGCCGGATGCACCCCTACAGCCGTACGGCTGTAAAAGACACGCCCGTTATGAAAATTCGCAGCGGATGAAGTCCGACCCGAAACAGTGAAGGAAAACGGTGACACCTGTACCTCATCGTCGAGTTTTTCCAAAGCCGGAAGGGTGAAATAAGGTTTTAATATCGATGCCAAGTCACGTATCACCACCTTTTGCTCCTCATCCGGATAGAAAGTCTCTTCGAAGATGATAGATTCATCTTCTAACTCTATCGTCACCACCATCGCATCAACAACCTGGCTAAACGTGATATCAGTCCAGTCATATAAAAACAGCCCACCTACCATCTCCACAAATCTTTAGAAAGTCCCACCATAAACGCCTTGTTGTAAAAATCATATCCACCTCGTACCGTCCACGTTTTATGCCGGTAACCGGCGGAAAGTATGAGGTTGCAACGTCCCACGTCCGCCCCCAGTGAGAGGGCATTCCGATAAATCACCGGTTCCCGGTAGTCCACCCGCACAATACGGTCGGCCAACTGATTACCGGTCACCACATCGCTCAACTCCACCCGCAAATTGGGACGCTCAATCACCGTATCGTTGTAGTGCCGTTCGCGGAAATAATCGGCCAATATGGCTGCTGTGTCCACATCCATCGGAACCGGACGCTCTACCTCTACCGGTACCGGCACCTCTATCCGTACCGTTTCCAAGCGAGGTTCTGACCACTCCACCGGATGCAGTCCCAGCCTGGGTTGCCCTCATTGATGCGAGCATCTCCCCACGCAAAAAGCCAAGAGGCACG
>CALUJK010000059.1 GCA_944320945.1 uncultured Bacteroides sp.
GCTCTGCTTGAGGCGCGCCACAATGCGGTCAGGCAAAGCGGAGAGACGCCCACCCAACAAGGGTTCCATGATGATGGCGGGGATATGGCGCTTCGCCAGTTCGGTGTACAGGTATTGGGCGTCGGTATTACGCGGATTGATTTCTTTGGCATAATTCCAGTCCAGATAGTTCATCTGAATCTGTGCAAAGTCCCAACGGTAGTAGTCATGGCGCGACAACAGATAGTCGAACACCCGGATATCACCGTGGTAGGAGAAGCCCAGATTACGAATGCGGCCGGCGCGGCGTTCTTCCAGCAGGAATTCCAGCACCCCGTTGTCTATGTAGCGGGCTTCAAACTCCTTCATGCCATCGTTTCCCATGCCGATGCCGTGCAACAGCAGATAATCGATGTAGTCCACCTGCAACTCCTTGAAGGAATTGCGGTACATGGCTATCGCCCCTTCGCGCGTCCATGTGGAGGGAGCAAAGTTGGAAAGCTTAGTAGCAATGAAGTAGGAGTCACGCGGATGGCGACTGAGGGCAACACCCGTGGCATGTTCAGACTTACCCTGGCAGTAGGCAGGAGAGGTATCGAAATAGTTGACACCATGCTCCATGGCATAGTCCACCATGCGGTTCACCATCTCCTGGTCGATGTCCTCGTTACCTTCACGAGCCGAACGCCCACCCACGGAGGGCAAACGCATCATGCCGAAGCCTAACAAGGAAACTTTGTCGCCTGTAGTGGGATTGGTGCGATAAGTCATCTGTCCGACGGGCACTTCGCCTTCTCCCGCGGCGGCCGTTGTACGGGTTCCTCCCCCACAGGCTGCCAATGCCGTACCGGCACCTGCCACACCCACGATTTTGAGGAAGTCACGGCGTGATATATCTTTCTTACTTTTCATAATGAATGAGTTAGAAGTTCAACATTGAGGAATAACGGTTTACAGCGTGCGGTGTACTTCGTGGCCTTCCACATAAATGGCGCTGAAAGGACGGGCAGGACAGAGGTTCTCGCAGGCACCGCAACCGATACAACGCTCCACATTCACTACAGGAATCTTGACTGAAGTCTCGTCTGCTGCATCTGAAGGAACCATCTGTATGGCGCCGGCAGGACAGTGGCGGGCACAGTTGCCACACTCTACACCGTCGGTCAAGGGAACACAGTTCTGGCGCACCCACACGGCATGACCTATCTGCGTGGCAGACTTGTCAGCACGGGTAATCGGGCGGATGGCGCCGGCAGGACAAACCTCACTACACTTGGTACACTCCGGACGGCAGTAACCGCGTTCGTAACTCATCTCGGGCTGCATCAAGGTCAGCAATCCTGTGGAGGGGCGTAACACCTCGTTGGGGCAGACCGATACGCAAAGCTGGCAGGCCGTGCAATGCTGCGAGAAGTCGCGCACACTCCATGCACCCGGCGGGACAATGGGGGTGGCACGCTTCGGTATCTTCTTCTCTTCGATAACGGCCAGACCACCGTCAACTTTCTTCTCCTGAGCCTTGATGGCGGCAGTTACAGCGACTAAGGCGGTGGATGTGAGGAAGGAGCGGCGGGAAGAGGCCCCCTCAACTCCCCCCGTGGGGGAGCTTGTGCGTGATGGGGTGTCCGTAGCTTCTTCTTTGGGAGATGGATTAGCGTGGGGCAGGCGGCGGGAGAGGCTTATCGCATCATGTTTACAGGCATCGATACAATCCATACAAGCTACGCAGCGACTGTAATCCACTTGATGATTCTTCGGGTCGATACAGGCTGCTTTACACTGGCGGGCACATAGGCCGCACTTGTTGCACTTATCGGTATCTATCCGCACCTTGTAAAGAGAAAAACGGGACAAGAAACCCAGCAACGTACCCACAGGGCAAATGGTGTTGCAATAGGTACGCCCGTTTTTCCAGGCCAACACAGTAATTATAATAAAGGTGAAAAGAGCAATAAGGAACGTAGGCAGACTTTTCAGCCATACAGAAGTTTCATAGAAAGCATAGCTATCTGCCCGTTCGGCCAAATAGGCCAGCAGGTTATTCCCCCACTGATAGAGAGGCAGAAGCAGATTATTAGCCATACGACCGTAAGAACTGTAAGGCGCCAGCAATGCCACCACCGAGCCGACTCCGGCCACCAATGCCACAATGAACAGCACCAGTACGCCGTAGCGCAACCACTTCTTTTCCGGGGAATGGGAGAAACGGAATTTCTTCTTTTTCCGTCGTCCGCTTATCCACGACACGACATCCTGCATCACTCCCAAAGGGCAGATGACGGAACAGTACACACGCCCCAAAAGGAGCGTAAGCACCACCCAGAGAAGAATGACGCCGACATTTAAAGCCAATACGGTAGGAAGGAACTGGATTTTCGCCATCCATCCCAGCCAAGCATGAAGCGTACCGGTGAAGTCGAGGAACAACGCCGTGATGCAGGCAAAGAAAAGAACGGCAAGTGTCAGTCTGATTTTACGTAACATAAGTTTTCTTTTTATAGGTTCTTGTTATCAACACTTTATCACTTCGCAAAGATAAAGAATCTCACAAGATTTACCGCCTATACAGATTACAGAAATTCCAACCTATTTTACAGAATCAGCTCGAAAATAAGGTGTATGCACACAGATTCGGCAGATGCATTATCTGTGTGTCACACTAAAAGGCATACATTTCATTTCAAGTATTCCCGATAGAACTGCACCATCTTGTCGAAAGGTATAACGTTCAGATTGTCATACAAGTCCGTGTGGCTGGCACCGGGAACGATAAGCAACTCTTTATTATCACCTTTCAACTTCTTGAAAGCATCTTCGCTGAAATAACGTGAATGCGCCTTCTCACCATGAATGAGCAACACGGCGCTGCGGATTTCGTCGCTATAGGAGAGAATCGGCATGTTGATGAACGACAGGGAAGATGTCTTGTTCCATCCGCTGTTGGAGTTGAGCGAACGCTTATGGTAACCGCGCGGAGTCTTGTAATAGGCGTAGTAATCTTTCACAAACTGGGGAGCATCTTCGGGCAGCGGGTCAACTACGCCACCTGCCAAAGCATAAGTGCCGTTGCGATAGTCTTCTGTACGCTGGGCATTCAGTTGTTTGCGCATCTCGTAACGGGCATCAGCATTGTCCGCGGCATCGAAATAGCCGTTGGCCGTGCACCGGCTGATGTCATACATGGTAGCGGCGACTGTTGCCTTGATGCGGGTGTCGATGGCAGCCGCATTGATGGCAAAGCCTCCCCAACCGCAAATACCCAAGATGCCGATACGCTCTGCATCTACATCGTCACGCGTGGAAAGGTAATCTACCGCTGCACTGAAATCTTCGGTATTGATGTCGGGTGAAGCCACGTAACGGGGTTCACCACCGCTTTCACCCGTAAACGAGGGGTCGAACGCAAGTGTCAGGAAACCACGCTCAGCCAAGGTCTGCGCATACAGGCCGGCAGCTTGCTCCTTCACGGCTCCGAAAGGACCGCTGACAGCGATGGCAGACAGTTTGCCGGCGGCATCTTTCGGTATGTACAAATCGGCAGCCAGCGTAACGCCATAACGGTTGTGAAAAGCCACTTTGGTGTGACGTACTTTGTCACTCTGCGGGAAAGTCTTGTCCCACTCCTGAGTCAGGTGTAATTGTTGTTCCATACTATTATAATGATTAAGTGAATGATTCTGTGCACAAAGGGAACCTGCGGCACAAAGACTGATGGCGGTTGCCACGCAGTAGTGTTTCAAAAGATGTTTCATACAATTATCGTTTTTTGTTCTATATGGGCAAAGGTAAGAAGTTGACAGTTATCTGTTTGTAGACAGATTACGGGTATCTGTATCCCAATTACAGATATTGATGCAAGGAAATCCGGCATTCGTAAAAAAACCGTAACTTGGGTTACATTATCTGTAATCGAGGTTGCCACACTGAACGGGGAAATGCCTACTTTTGTCAACAGGAAAAAACTCTACATCAATAAAAACAGGACTCTATGAACAAAATACTGAATCTGGATAACGTAAACCAATATAACGACCTGTATGGTCTCGACACCTTGCATCCGCTCATCAGCGTTGTCGACCTGAACAAAGCTACGCGTGGAGTGGACGTGCTGCGCATACATTATGGTGTCTATGCCTTGTTTCTGAAACTGGAAAAATCCTGCGACATCCGGTATGGACGACAGACGTACGACTACCAGGAAGGTACCATCGTTTGCTTTGCTCCCGGACAAATCGCAGAAACCGTGCGCACCACAGACCGCATACAGTCCAATGCGTATGGCATCTTGTTTCATCCGGATTTGCTGCATGGAACGCCGCTCGGAAAGAGTATCAAGAAATACACGTTCTTCTCTTATGAAGTGAACGAGGCACTGCATGTGTCGGAAGAGGAACGCGACATTATCCTGAACTGCCTGAAGATTATCCGCATGGAGCTGGAGCACAGTGTGGACAAACATAGTAAGAGCCTGCTGGCCACCCATATAGAGTTACTGCTGGGGTACTGCCTGCGCTTCTACGAACGTCAATTCGTCACCCGCAGCCACTCGAACCACGACGTGCTGACCCGCTTGGAATCAATGCTGGAACAATATTTCGAAAACGGGCAGGCTGAACAGAACGGACTACCCACGGTGAAATACATTGCCGACAAACTGTGTCTGTCGCCCAACTATTTCGGGGACATGTTCAAAAAAGAGACAGGGAAAACGCCTCAAGAATATATTCAGAATAAAGTAATAGAACTGGCCAAAGAACGTATTGCCGACACCAAAGACACAGTCAGCCAGATAGCCTATTCGCTCGGGTTCCAATATCCGCAACACCTCAGCCGGATATTCAAGAAACGGGTGGGATGCACCCCCAACGAATATCGTTTACAAATGAATAGTTGACTTAGCTGAACGAGCATGAAAGAGAAAAAGACACTGGACATTAAAACGGTATGCGAATGTAACCGCTGCTTGGGGAACAAGACACTTCACCCGCAGGCAAGCCTCATCAACCTGGAGAATCCCGGTCTGAAAGGAGATGCCGTACAGTTTGAGTTCTATGCCATTCTTCTGATAGAGGAGTGCCCGGACGGGTGTAACTGCTGCGGACGGAAATATTATGACTATTCCAACGCCACGATGGTATTTCTGACACCCGGGGAAATCTTCCGCATGAACAAGAACAATACGCTGCCGCCCAAAGGATGGTTACTGGCATTTCATCCGGATTTATTGTTTCGGACGTCACTGAAGAATCACATCCGAAACTATACCTTCTTTAATTATAGGAAAGAAGAGGCGCTGCACCTGTCCGGACGCGAAACGGGTACCGTGACGTGTTGCCTGGAACATATCGAAGAGGAACTTCACCACCCCATCGACATACATACCAGCACCATTCTGTCGCGCCACATCGAACTGCTGCTGGATTATTGTACACGCTTCTATGAACGTCAGTTCATCACGCGGGAGAATCGTAACAAGACCATCGTGAAGAAGCTGGACCGGATGCTCGACGAATACATAGAATCCGGACGCTTGCAAAACGGGCTGTTACCCTCGTCGGAATATTGCGCCGAGGGGCTGAACCTTTCCACCGCTTACTTTACTGACCTGCTGAAGTTCGAGACTGGCAAGACACTTACCGAATACTTTCAACTCAAACGGCTGGACACTGCCAAACGCCTGCTGCTGAAAGGAGACAGCACACCCGCCGTCGTGGCACATCGGCTGGGCTATCCCAATGTGCAACACTTCAGCCTGATATTCAAGCGCATCACGGGTATTGCCCCCAACGAATACCGCTACTCTAAAAACTGACTTGCCGACACACCGGCAAACGATACCGTGAGAAATTATCCCAAACGCCTTCGGTCTGTAGTCCGCCGCCCTCCGGACTGGAGTCCGAAGGCGTCCAAACCGGAGTCCGAAGCCCTTCGGACTGACCCGTTAAGAGAGTAGGAAGCCCGACGCAGAGGAATTACACTGGCGGATGCTCCTCAACAGACGGACACTTCTATTAAAATATTATAATTACGGGTGAAGCGGACGAAAAATAGGCATATTTGCAATGTGTATATTGCAAAAATAGCTATTTTTGCAGCATGAATAACACAATACTTCGACTTTTATTCTCAAACTAAAATAGCTATGCAAAAGTTAATTGATGAAATTGTTGCGCGTGCCAAAGCAAATCGCCAACGCATCGTCCTTCCCGAAGGTACGGAAGAACGTACTTTAAAAGCAGCCAATCAGATTCTGACTGACGAAGTAGCAGACCTTATCATTCTGGGCAACCCGGCTGAGATAGACGAGTGTGCCAAGAAGTGGGGACTGGGCAACATCGAAAAAGCGACCATCATCGACCCGGAAAATCATCCGAAGATGGAAGAATATGCACAACTGCTGTTCGAGTTGCGTAAAAAGAAAGGTATGACCATTGAAGAAGCTCGTACACTGGTAAAAGACCCGCTGTACTTGGGCTGTCTTATCATCAAGAGCGGTGATGCCGACGGTCAGCTGGCCGGTGCACGCAACACTACGGGTAATGTATTGCGTCCTGCCTTGCAAATCATCAAGACGGCTCCGGGCATCACATGCGTATCCGGCGCCATGCTGCTGCTGACACACGCTCCCGAATATGGCAATAACGGTGTGCTCGTGATGGGTGACGTAGCTGTTACTCCGGTGCCCGACGCTTCTCAGCTGGCACAAATCGCCGTATGTACGGCACGCACTGCCAAGGCAGTTGCCGGTCTCGACCCGAAAGTAGCTCTGCTGAGCTTCAGCACCAAGGGTTCTGCCAAGCACGAAGTGGTGGACAAAGTGGTAGAAGCACTGAAGATTGCCAAAGAACTGGCTCCGGACATCGCCATCGATGGTGAACTGCAAGCCGACGCTGCCTTAGTGCCCAGCGTAGGCGCCAGCAAGGCTCCGGGTTCGTCCATCGCAGGACATGCCAACGTATTGGTAGTGCCGAATCTGGAAGTAGGAAACATCTCTTACAAACTGGTACAGCGTCTGGGACATGCCGACGCCATCGGCCCCATCTTGCAAGGTATTGCACGTCCGGTCAACGACTTGTCACGCGGATGCTCCATCGAGGATGTATATCGCATGATTGCCATCACTGCCAACCAAGCCATTGCAGCCAAAGAGAAATAAATACTATATCGGTATAGTTCATAACAACTTATAATCTATCGTCATGAAAGTATTAGTATTGAACTGCGGAAGTTCATCCATCAAATACAAACTGTTCGATATGGACCACAAGGCAGTCATTGCCCAGGGTGGTATCGAGAAAATTGGTCTGCCGGATTCGTTCCTGAAGCTGACGTTGCCCAATGGTGAAAAGAAAATCTTAGAAAAGAACATCCCCGAACATACGGTGGGCGTGGAATTCATTTTGAATACCCTCATCTCGCCCGAATATGGCGCTATCAAGTCTCTGGACGAGATTAACGCCGTAGGTCACCGCATGGTACACGGAGGCGAGAAGTTCAGCGAGTCTGTCCTGCTGACCAAGGAAGTGCTCGACGCCTTCACTGCCTGCAACGACCTAGCACCGCTGCACAATCCTGCCAATCTGAAAGGTGTGCATGCCATCGACGCCATTCTGCCCAACGTGCCTCAGGTAGGCGTGTTCGATACAGCATTCCATCAGACAATGCCGGACTACGCATACATGTATGCCATCCCCTACGAACTCTACACGAAGTATGGCGTACGCCGTTACGGCTTGCACGGAACATCTCACCGCTAT
>CALUJK010000060.1 GCA_944320945.1 uncultured Bacteroides sp.
GGCCATCCACGAGACGCGGACGGGCAAGCGGTTACAGTCGGTAGAAGTAATCAGATTGAACAGGCGATTTTTTAGAGGGAAAAAGGTAGTGGCGTTTGATGACGTACTGACGAAAGGACATACCTACGCCCGATTTGCGTGCGAGCTTGAAAAGGTAGGAGCGGAAGTGTTGGGTGGTTATTTCTTGGGAAAAACAATTTGCGGATATAATAATTAATCATAGAGCCATGAAAAGAATAGATAAAGACAAAGGTATTCAGTTGTCATTGTTTGACAATGATTACAGAGAGCGCACCGATAAGGAACTGATTGCAGAACTGACGAAGCATTCTGACCAAGTAGCGGAAGAATGGGAGTGGAACTACAGCATGGAGAGGCTGTATAATCGACTGACCCCGCATCGTAGACGCATCGCCATCGCGGCAGTGGAACTGTACAAGCGCAGGGAGATGGGCAGGAAGCGTTCGGGACGGATACGCAGTAGCCAAGACATCGACCGCATCATGCGACCGATAGTGGCAGACTTGGAGACGGAGGAGTTTTGGCTGCTTCCATTGACGCAATGCGGCGGAACCATGAAGCTGATACGTATTAGTGCGGGGAGCATTGACCAGACGCCGGCGGACGTGCGGGTTATCATGCGGCGGTTGGTAGAAGTGGGAGCCACACAGTTTGCCGTGATTCACAACCATCCCGGCGGGAACTGTCTGCCGAGCCGCGAGGATGACCGAATCACGGAACGGATAAAGGATGCGGCGCAGATATTCGGCTTCCGTATGCTGGACCATCTGATAATTACATGGGGCACCTATTACAGTTACATGGATGAAGGCAGATTGTAAGGCGGACGGGTGGCGAGGGTGCCACCCATCCCGTTTGCTTGCACGCTCGCAAACGGGATGGGACCCTGGAAAGCGGAATAAGGGTGTTTGTTTCCCGTTCCTTGGACCACGGTGGGTAATAAGGTTTAATTATAAAAATAATCATTGGGATATTTGGATAATAATCAAAAGAATATTATATTTGCAGTGTCTTAATAAGACAGCGATGATTGATTCATTGAATGAAGAGCTAAAGGCTCTGGAGGAAATGACGGATAATCTCCGCACCCTCTTCCAACATGAAGACCGGCTGATTGCTGAAGGCTGGTACTCCAAGCTGGAATTCCTTAACGCTGTTTGCGATGTTATTCAAGAAGGCATCAAGAACATGAAAGCGGAAAAGGAATGAAAGACTCCGGTACTCCTTCGGGAGTATCGGTTTCTTTGAATCTTCATCGCTTTTTATAGAAAGTAGTATGTAAAGATATATGAAACCTGAAGTAAAGGATTTGATTAACCGTTTTGTCGCCAACATCCCCAACCAGAAGACGGAAGAAGGCAAGGCTTTGGGCGATAAGTTGCTGGCCGATGCCATGGCACTGACCGTAATGCCCGAAGAAAAAAAAGAAGCGGGTGCTTACCTGTTGGAGGCCATGAAACGACGCCACAGGCCGGACGTGGATGCCAAAACCATGTTGAGCGAAATATCCGATGCGTTGTCACTGTCGTACATCGCCAAACGATATTTCGGCAAAAATAAGTCATGGCTATACCAACGGCTGAATAATGCTACGGTAAACGGGAAGCCTGTATCTTTTACGCAGGACGAACTAAAGACATTGGCAGATTCATTGGGCGACCTAAGTAATCGCCTGTCCGCCATTTCCTCAATCATTCATCGCAGCCTGTGAGGCAGGCAACCCGGCAGGAAAGCCCCTAAGCAAGGCGGAACTGCCACAAGAAACCGGAAGCGGGACGCGCAGAACGCCCCGCTTTCTTTTTGCCAGACCAATAAAATGTTGTATTTTTGTCATGCCCAATCAACAATTTAGATGAACCCCTTTTCAGCGCGTAATCCGTAGAACCGGATTAAGGTACAATTGACCTTTGGGCACGGGCTGGAGAGGGGTTCGCCCATAATAGCGCAAGCATGTTAAGAGGTAAGACTCAATATAGAAAGTTCTTGTCCAATAGGGCAAGACGGTTGATGAAACGGAAGCTTCGATTTAAAGATAAACATCGGCAAAGGCTAATGTGCAAAATTAGAGGGCAGATTTTTGTACGTCCTATGCGAGCCTATAAGAAGTGTATTCGTGACAAAGTGATTACCAAAGAAGTTCCGTGTAATTTTGAAGTGTGGACTAATCATAAAGGTGTCTTTGAATTTATTACCCAACTTCTCGACAGTCATTCGAACCGAAAATTGAAGCGGATCAATTTGGAATTGACAGACATACAAAGTATAGATTCTGCTGCGATATGTTTGTTGTTGACTGCTGTTGAGGAACTGTCGTATTATGGAATAAGTGTGCATGGCAATTATCCCAAAAATCAGGAATGTGCCAAATTCTTCATAGAATCAGGATTTTTGGATTATATGAAAGATGAGAGAGGACGGAATTTTGTGATTAATTCTCCTAATCTCATAGCCGAGACAGGAAAGGATAGAACTCGAAATCAAAATATAGCACGTGCAGTTCGTAAAGGTATGTCATTTATTTTGGGGCAAGAGCAAAGGTATCAGCCGGCATATACTGTGGCTATGGAGATTTGTTCGAATTCCGTGGAACATGCTTATAAGAAGAGACCTAAACATTGGCGTTTAGGGGTTTGCAATTTGGGAGACCGTGTAGCTTTTACGATGACAGATACAGGCATGGGTATACTGAAAACGTTGCATAGGAAATTTTATAAGGAAATAAAGGATTTATTTGCTTTACGAAGTAGCAAAGACATATTGTATCGTGCTTTCTTACGTAAATATGGTTCTTCTACCCAGCTAGTAAATCGCAATAAAGGGCTGCCTTGCATTTTGGATAAATTTAATTCCGGTTTAATAAAAAACTTGCGGGTTATTACAAATGATGTATATTTGGATTTTAATCATCCAAAGTCAAATGAATATATGAGTCAGCCTTTTTCGGGTGTATTGTTTTACTGGGAAGTAGATAAGGATTGCGTGAATAAGTTTACAGAGAACATTAAAAAATAGATTATGATACTGGTTAAGGTTTTATCGGATTTTAGTATGTCGCCAGGACCGAGGTATTGCAAGCAGGGTCCGGATTCGGGTGAATTGTTTTATCATAAGATATTGAATGGCAAGTTTGCAGAGGCTATAGAGAAAAATCAAAAGCTTGTGTTGGATTTGGATGGGACAGATGGTTATATGTCTTCTTTCATAGATGAAGCCATCGGTAATTTGGTTTTCGATTTTGGCCCGGATATAGTAAGGCAATACTTGGATGTAGTGTCTAACGAAGAAACAGTGTGGAAGGATCTCATTAAGAACGAAATTATTCCGGAATGGACAAAACATCGCGAGAGATGTGAACAGCCTTCGAAGACTGATAAAAAGGACCATGCGGCTTGGTATAGATTTGTTGGCGGGAATTTAGTAAAGGATGTATGGGTACATTGTGCATGATGTGTTTTTGGCAGGTAACCAATTTGGCTGAATGGATTTCAATTGTAGTCGATCTTTTAGTCGGAGGAGGTATTGCGTATGTGTTGGCTTCTGTAGTCCCTCGCCAATTGGATAACGACAGAAAATTGAAAGATTTCTTTATAGATGAATTCCGCACCATAAAAGATGAATATAATGATTTCTGCAGGGATATGTATTTAGGAAAACTTAGTGCCCAAACGATTAAGGAGGTTTTCAAACAGCTAAATCTTAAGTTGGGTGATATTCAAAATATTGCGAATCAGAATCTAAAGTTGCAAATAAATGTGTTGGATGAATTGAACCGTTCGCAAATAGAAGTTACGGGCTCATCAGAAATGAACGAACAATACAAAGAACCTCAGATTACTTTTGATAGTAGAACATGTCATCGGATATGGCAAAAACAAGACGTATTTAATCGGAATATTATTTCTGCAATAGTCGCAATCAATGGGGCTTGATTAATGTAAATGGAACGATAAAACAACCTGAAGAACTTGTAGTCTATCATTGAAATGCTGAATGCCAAAAACGAGGGCAGGGAGAAATATTGATTATGCCAGGAAATAATAAAATGGAATTAAGGCAAGAGCTACAATGAGCTACTATCCGATAATCGGTATTCTTACGGGTAGACCAATTTCCTGTCACACAGCATACGATACCTTGCAACAGCAACATGACGGATGAACTGATGACAGCAAACGTGCTGATGAAAGCGAGGATGTTTCTTGCAAGGTCTAACATGATGGGGCAGTATGGTTGTGCCGCAAAGATAAATATAATATTATTCCAATGAAAACAAACATTCTAATAACTTTTGTTGCGATGGCATTGATAATGTCGTCATGCAATACAACATTGCGTCATTATGAGCAATATACAGTTACTGATGTAGTGGATTATTCGACATTCCAGCAGAATGGCATTTTTGTGACAGAATCGAATTCGGTCAGTTTTGAGTATCAACCCATAGGGAGCGTAGTTTCAGTAACAAGGGGTGCAGCGGAAGAGTATATTAACTATTTGATCACAACAAAAGCAAAACGGGTTGATATGGAAAAGGCTTTTGCGGAGATTGGTAAGAAATTACTTGATATGAATGCGGATGGACTTATCAATATGCGGATCCGTCAGAGTTTTGAAGACGATTTCTATTACCTTACTATTACAGGCATGGCCATTAAGCGTCTGGATGGTAAAGAAGAACAGCCCCGGCCAGTATATACCTTTAAAGAAAAGATTGGTGAGATTGACGGCATTTCCTTGAAGGTTATGGAAGCTTATCAAAGCGGTACAAAGGTGGTTACATCGAGAGAACTGAATGCTGATCAGGTCAAAGAGGCATGGAAGCGGTTCTTCTATAAGCAGCCGCATGTGCAGTTCTATACAGCGGATGGGTGGAAAGAAAAGCGTGCATATATGGGTATTGTGGATAGTAATATAATTGATTACAAGACGAACAATATGATGCCTATTGAGTGACATTAAGTGAGGCGGGAGAAAAAACTTCCGCCTTTTTTATTGCCTACTCCAATTATTATCCCCATATTTGCAATGCCAAATCACATTATGGTTAGACCATACCGAGAAGCACCGGTTAGATGCTCAATACGAAATTGGGCTTTTTTTTATGTCCATCGGTTATCATTTTCGTGGGTTCATGAAGATGGTACCAAATACGAAATTTACGGCTGTCTTTTCTCGATTTATATTATGCTCCTCGGAGGATACTATAATGTGGTTTGGCGACTTCGGGAAACGGACAGCCGTTCTTGTTATCTGCAAGAGAACTTGTCTGTAATAGCCAAACCACATTATAGTATGAACAAAAACATTACTCTGGGCACCCACAGTGTGTCCACTCCGTGCGTATCCGCAGCGGAGAAAATCCGTGAATTATTAAATCGTGTACTCCCTAAAGAGTGCCAAGTGCGAACCGCCAGCGACGCTTGGTATGTAGCCACTATGGCAGCTACCTGTTTCACCCTGATTTGTCCGCCTGCCATTACACTGGTGGGGTATTGTCTGCATCGCGCCAAAAAGGGCGAGAAAGGAGGTGAATAATGAGCGAGACCTGCGTAAACCTTACGCCCGAAGTGGTAGAAACCCTCTATGACCTGCAACAGCGGGGATATGCCGAGTTACAGGTAGACACCCTGCAAAGGGTACTGAACGGCATCATTCGCGGCGACATGGGTACTGACGAAGAACGCCTCCGGCTGGCGGGTGAGGTGCTGTTTCTACAAGATACCCTGCGCTGCTTCATCTTGTTGGAAGAAAAAGAAGGAGGTGCGCGATGAAGGAGCAGAAACAGATGCATAAGACAATCCAAGGATTCCGCAGACAGTCAGAAGATGACAAAGAAGAACGCCTCAATCAAGAAAAAAAGAGGACGAACGACGCCTTGACGGATTTCATCCAACAGCATTACGCCCCTATTGGGACAACCGAACAAAAAGTGTACAAGACGACCGCAGAGCTTCAGTATGAGCTGGAGAATATCATCCATGTGGATTCTTCCAGGTTGGCTAAGCAGCTTTCACAGGCCGGATTCAAGGTGGAATACCTGTGCGGGCAACCCTACTGGGTGATGTATGAGAAGATAGAAACGTATTGACAGAGTTTTATCTGTATGGGCTGGCAGGTTTCTTTCCGCAAGGAGGGAAATCTGCTTTTTTTGTCCTATGCCGGGCAGTCATCGCTCCTTACTTTTGGCATAAAAAAAGATATGATACGTTTTTTCTCCAAATTCCTGAATACGTATGGGTATGAAAACATGTCGGATTTCCTGTTGTCCGTAGCTCCTTCGTTTAAATATGGACTACAAGTTCCGGCAGTTTCCCTCAGTGCGTTATCTGCCTTTGTCACCCAGTGGCTGGGCTTAAGCCCGTTTCTGGCTTTGGCGATGCTGGTCACCATCTTTGCAGAGATGCGCACCGGCATCCGTGCCAGCCGACGGCAAGGTATCCCGTTTGAATCATTCCGCTTCTCACGCTGCATCATCAAACTGTTCATCTGGCTGACATTGATTTATGTGATCCATGCCTTTTATCGCGAATGCCAGTCGCAGACAGATTTTTTGTTCAATACCGTAGGGGTACTCTTCTTTTGCGTGGTGAAGTTCTTTGTGATGACTTGGTTCTGCATCGAGCATCTGACTAGTATTCTGGAGAACCTGGCCGTGATTGATGGTAGACCCAAAGACGAATTGATAAATAAGGTCTCCACGCTGTGGAACGAGTTGGCGGATCAAATCAAAAAGAAGACGAAGCATGAAGCGGATAAATGACATCGTTGTGCTG
>CALUJK010000061.1 GCA_944320945.1 uncultured Bacteroides sp.
GCTGAATCATTCAATGCTAAAATCAAACTCTTTAGAGCGAATCTCAGGGGAGTTGTTGACAAGAAGTTTTTCTTATTCCGCATTGCGAACTTATATGCATATCCCCACTAAAAAGCTACTGACCCTATATATATCAATACAACAGCAAAATCACTGAGATTTAAATATCCCGACAAAAAAAATAGCCTCGTGAATCACTTCACAAGGCCAAAAGACAAATTAAAAATAAGAAAACCAAGTGGGCGCTGAGGGATTCGAACCCCCGACCCTCTGCTTGTAAGGCAGATGCTCTGAACCAGCTGAGCTAAGCGCCCTTTTGAGCTGCGGAAGTGTTCGATATTTTTTTGTGGGCGCTGAGGGATTCGAACCCCCGACCCTCTGCTTGTAAGGCAGATGCTCTGAACCAGCTGAGCTAAGCGCCCGTACACTTCCGTTTCAAAAGCGATGCAAAGGTACAGCTTATTTTGAAACTGCCAAAACTTTTGGCGATTTTTTTTGTATTTAGTTGACGAGTTAACAAGGGGACGAGTTAACTCGTCTCCTCGTCAACTAAAAATCTCACTTATACTCCTGCCAACTCTTAATCTGGATATCCTCCAGCTTCAGGTCGCAGAAAGCTTCTATAAATGCACCGGCCAAGCGGGCGTTGGTTATCAACGGAATGTTATGGTCGATGGCGGCACGACGAATCTTATACCCATTCGTCAACTCACGCTTTGTATGATTCTTCGGAATGTTGACAATGAGGTCGAAAGCATGACCGGCAATCATACGCATCACATTATTGGCTGCATTCGGCTTCTCGTCCGGCCAGTAGACGGCTTCAGTAGCTACACCGTGCGCATTGAGGAAGGCAGCCGTACCTGCCGTAGCATAAATCTTATAGCCCTTGGCATGAAGTAGGCGGCTGGCATCCAACAAATCCACTTTCGACTTCATGGCACCACTGGACAGCATTACGCCTTTCTTCGGATCGGGAATCTTAAAGCCTGTAGCAATCATGGCATTGAGCAGTGCCTCATCGAAGTCATCACCCAAGCAACCTACCTCACCGGTAGACGACATGTCCACGCCCAATACCGGGTCTGCTTTATGCAAGCGTGAGAAAGAGAATTGCGATGCTTTCACACCAATCCAGTCGATGTCAAATGCAGACTTATCCGGTTTGGCATAAGGCGCATCCAGCATAATCTTGGTAGCGGTCTCAATGAAATTACGCTTCAGCACCTTGCTGACGAAGGGGAAACTACGCGATGCACGGAGGTTACACTCGATAACTTTCACCTCGTTGTTGCGTGCCAAGAACTGGATGTTAAACGGACCGGAGATATTCAGTTCTTTGGCTATCTGCCGACTGATTTTCTTAATGCGGCGCGTCGTTGCAAAATATATCTTCTGAGCGGGGAACACCAACGTAGCATCACCGGAATGCACACCGGCAAACTCAATGTGTTCGGAAATGGCGTATTCCACCACTTCACCGTTTTGGGCTACGGCGTCAAACTCTATCTCTTTGGTATTCTGCAAGAATTGAGAAACAACCACGGGATATTCTTTGGAGACGGAAGCTGCCATTTTGAGGTATTCCACCAACTCATCCTCGTCGTAGCAAACATTCATAGCCGCACCGGACAAGACATAAGAAGGACGTACCAACACCGGATAGCCCACTTTGGCCACAAATCCCTTGACATCTTCCAGGCTGGTCAGTTCCTGCCACGCCGGCTGGTCGATGCCCAGTTGGTCGAGCATGTGCGAGAACTTGTTACGGTTCTCGGCGCGGTCGATGGATACGGGCGACGTTCCCAAGATGGGCACAGACTGGCGGTGAAGTTTCATAGCCAGGTTGTTCGGTATCTGTCCGCCCACGGAGACGATGACACCCCGCGGTTGTTCCAGGTCGATAACATCGAGCACACGCTCAAAGGAGAGTTCGTCAAAGTAGAGGCGATCACACATGTCATAGTCCGTAGAAACGGTTTCCGGATTGTAGTTAATCATGATGGACTTATACCCCAACTTGCGCGCCGTCTGGGCAGCATTCACCGAGCACCAGTCAAATTCCACGCTGGAACCGATGCGATAAGCACCCGATCCGAGAATGACTACGGACTTCTCATTCTTGTAATAGTTCACGTCATATCCCTGTACGGCATAAGTCAGATAGAGGTAGTTCGTCAGTTCCGGATGCTCGCTGGCCACGGTATTAATGCGCTTCACGGCAGGCAGAATGCCCAGTTCCTTACGACGGGCACGTACTTGCAGATTTTCTTTCTCCATATTGCCGGTAGGATGAAGCACGAAGCGGGCAATCTGGAAGTCAGAGAAGCCCAACACTTTGGCCTGACGAAGCACATCTGCCGGAAGGTCTTCCACCTTATTATATTGAGAAAGTATATGCTTATAGTCCACAATGTTCTTCAACTTACCCAAGAACCATGGATCTATCTTTGTCAATTCGTAGATGCGGTCGATGGTGTAACCCTCTTCCAACGCCTGTGCGATGGCAAAGATACGCAGATCGGTGGGATGTGCCAATTCGTGCTCTACATCGTCAAAATGAGTACCGTCGTTACCCACAAAGCCATGCATCCCCTGCCCTATCATGCGGAGGCCTTTCTGGATGATTTCCTCGAACGAACGGCCGATGGACATGATTTCGCCCACAGACTTCATGCTGGAACCGATTTCGCGGCTGACGCCTACGAACTTCGTCAAGTCCCAACGCGGTATCTTACAGATGAGGTAATCCAGTTGCGGAGCCACGTATGCGGAATTGGGTGTGCCCATCTCTCCAATTTGGTCGAGGGTATAGCCCAACGCAATCTTGGCTGCAACAAACGCCAACGGATAGCCCGTAGCCTTGGAAGCCAGTGCCGACGAGCGGCTGAGGCGGGCGTTTACCTCAATGACGCGGTAGTCATTCGTCTCGGCATTGAATGCGTACTGAATGTTACATTCACCCACAATGTTCAAGTGGCGCACGCATTGGCGGGAAAGTGCCTGAAGCGTCTCTACCTGTTCGTCGGTCAGTGAGCAGGTCGGTGCCACCACGATGCTTTCGCCGGTGTGAATGCCCAGAGGGTCGAAATTCTCCATGCTGGCCACAGTGAAGCAGTGGTCATTGGCATCGCGGATAACCTCGAACTCGATTTCTTTCCAACCTTTCAGCGACTCTTCCACCAAAATTTGTTTGGAGAATGTGAAAGCGCTTTCTGCCAGTTTCAGGAACGTCTCTTCATCCGGACAGATGCCGCTGCCCTGACCACCGAGTGCGTAGGCAGAACGTACCATGACGGGATAACCAATCTCCTGAGCAGCCTTCAAAGCGTCGGCCATCGTCTCCACGGCATGGCTTTTCGGAGTCTTCATGGGGATTTCGTCGAGCTTCTTCACAAAGAGGTCACGGTCTTCTGTGTTCATAATGGCCTCAACCGAGGTACCCAACACCTGCACACCGTATTGCTGCAAGATGCCTTTCTGGTACAGTTCCGTACCGCAATTCAAAGCTGTCTGTCCGCCGAAAGCCAGCAGAATGCCATCGGGACGTTCTTTCTCGATGATGCGTTCCACGAAATACGGGGTTACCGGCAGGAAGTACACCTTATCAGCAATGCCTTCCGACGTCTGAATGGTAGCAATATTCGGATTGACCAACACTGAACCGATGCCTTCCTCGCGCAACGCCTTCAAGGCCTGCGAACCGGAATAGTCAAATTCTCCGGCCTGACCGATTTTAAGTGCACCCGAACCTAAAACAAGTACTTTCTTCAAATTCTTTTCCATGATACCTTATATTATAATGATGTATATGCTTTCACAAACTTTCGGACAAAAAAAATGCGCCACCCTTACAAAGAGTCAACGCATCAAAACGGGAAATATCGCCTTCCAAAAGAAAATCTGACATCCCCGAATAGAAAGCATTCGGGTTGTAATGTCCATTCGTATTTCTTCTTTGTGACGACATAACTACATATTTTTTACAAAGGAACGATTTTCCGACGAAAGAAACAAATTATTCGAGATAAATGAACAAAAGTAAAGGATTGATACAAACCGGAGGCAGCTTATTACGGCTATCAGTCCGGATAGCTTCGGACTACAGTTCGGAAGGTTACGGACTACAGTCCGAAAGGCTGCTGACTACGAGCGAAAAGGCTTCGGAACACGCTTGCAAAGGCTTCGAAGCAAAGCCTTGTCAGAAGGGGTTCTGGGCGGGGTAGGCAAGAAAGGCACTGAAAGTAATGTATCTTAACGTTGCAGATAAATAAGTAGAAACGGCTGTCGCGGGAATTTACAATTGCAGAGCCGACGTTTTACCGAAAGAAAAGACTATCTTTGCGGACAAGAAAGAAAAAAAGCATTCGGACTAATCAATAACAACAAGAGAAAAAAGATATGGCAAAAGAAAAAATCATCCTGACGGGCGACCGTCCCACGGGACGCCTGCACATAGGACACTATGTAGGCTCGCTGCGCCGCCGTGTAGAGTTGCAAAATGCCGGTGGATATAAAGATATGTTCGTGTTCATAGCCGATGCACAGGCGCTGACCGACAACATGGAAAATCCGGAGAAGGTGCGTCAGAACGTCATCGAGGTGGCACTGGACTACCTGGCTTGCGGACTAGACCCAACGAAGAGTACCATTTTCATCCAATCGCAGATACCGGAATTGTGCGAACTGACGTTCTACTACATGGACCTGGTGACCGTAAGTCGCCTGCAACGTAACCCGACCGTAAAAACAGAGATACAGATGCGTAATTTTGAGACAAGCATCCCTGTCGGCTTCTTTACCTACCCCATCAGTCAGGCTGCGGACATCACGGCTTTCAAGGCGACAACCGTACCGGTGGGCGAAGACCAGGAACCGATGTTGGAACAGGCACGGGAGATTGTGCGCAGATTCAACAACATATACGGAGAAACACTGGTGGAACCGGAAATCCTGCTGCCGGACAATGCTGCTTGTCTGCGTCTGCCTGGCACTGACGGCAAAGCCAAAATGAGCAAGAGTTTGGGTAATTGCATCTATCTGAGTGACCCTGCCGATGAAGTGCAGAAGAAAATACGCAGCATGTACACCGACCCTGACCATCTGCGTGTGCAAGACCCCGGCAAGATAGAAGGGAACACGGTATTTACCTACCTCGACGCATTCTGCCGTCCCGAGCACTTTGAACGGTATCTGCCCGACTATCCGAATCTGGACGAACTGAAGGCGCACTATCGCCGTGGCGGACTGGGCGACGTGAAGGTGAAGAACTTCCTGAATGCCATCATGCAGGAAACACTGGAACCGATACGCAACCGTCGCAAGGAGTTTGAACAGGACATTCCCGCCATCTACGACATGCTGAAAAAGGGATGTGACACGGCACGTGAAGCGGCAGCCGTCACGCTGGACGAGGTACGCCGTGCCATGAAAATCAACTATTTTGATGATAAAGAGCTGATAGAGGAGCAGGCAAAACGGTTTGCACTCTGATGGCACACTGGCACTGATATAGCAGATGACCACAGATTATTCATTTCTAATTTGAAAAAGAATAAATCTGTGGTCATCTTGTTTTATCTGCGTGTCAGCCGCGTACTATTTGGCAAAAAGCTTCTCGATATCTTCCTCTTT
Source organism: uncultured Bacteroides sp. (assembly GCA_944320945.1). Taxonomy (GTDB): domain Bacteria; phylum Bacteroidota; class Bacteroidia; order Bacteroidales; family Bacteroidaceae; genus Bacteroides. Next base: position 5,635 of record CALUJK010000061.1, read on the forward strand.
GATGGTGGTTAAGACGATATGCCCGTCAGGGGTATAATTAGGCGACGAACTGGCCAACAGATTGCCTACCAGATTGGCCATTTCATCGTTGCTTAACACCTGCCCGTAAACAATAGCCGCGGCACGAGCCAATGTCAACGCTAATACGGATTGAATCTCCTCTTTCACATCAGAACCTTTCTCCATAGCCGTGTGAACCATGTTACGCACCAGTTCGGCAGGATTCAGTCCTTCAATGCCTTCGGGTACACCATTGATGGCATAACTGCCTCCTCCCAACGGACTCAGGTCGAAGCCGACAAAGGACAAATCGTCCATGATGCTATCCAAGATGGTAGCTTCTGACATCGGCAACTGGAGCATTTCAGGGAAAAGGATCCCTTGAGACACGCCCTGCTTCCGACGAATTTGCTCCATATAGCGATCGAATAGAATCCGCACATGGGCACGGTGCTGGTCTATTAGCATCAAGCCTGATTTTACCGAAGTAAGAATAAAACGTCCCTTAAACTGGAAATGCTGGATACCTTGTTCTGCCACCGGCAATGAGGTATACAAAGTATGCTTCTGTGAAGAGGCACTATTTGCCTGCACGGACGCAGCAGGTTGGTCTGATGGCATCTCTTCCGGAAAATCATCGGACTGTGGCGCATTCATGCGGCTGCTTTTTTCCAGACCGGCATAAAGCCCTTCCCACTCTACTTTGGAACGTGTATAGGTGTCTTCTCCGTAAGAAGAAGCCTTAAAGGGATTAAAATCTGTATTGTAGTGCAGCCGAGGAGGCTGAGGCTGTGAGGGAGTATGCTGCTCATAAACCGGAATATCCGGCATCCCTTCCATATCAAAATCAATGGAGGGCACAGCGTTGAACTTGCCCAAAGTCTCCTTGACGGCAGCCGAAAGTATCTGCCAGATGGCCTGCTCGTTCTCAAATTTTATTTCGGTCTTTGTAGGGTGGATATTCACATCTATGTTGGCAGGGTCTACTTCAAAATAAATAAAGTAGGAAATCTGTTCTCCTGCCGGAATCAACTGTTCATAAGCGTCCATCACAGCCTTGTGGAAATAAGGATGACGCATATAGCGTCCATTTACAAAGAAGAACTGATGCGCACCTTTCTTGCGGGCTGTTTCCGGTTTGGCAACAAAGCCGGAGACTTTAATGATGGTAGTATCGACCTCCAAAGACAGCAACTGTTGATTCAACTTCTTGCCGAAAATGGAGAGGATGCGCTGACGTAGCGACGAGACCGGCAGATTAAACAATTCTGCATCGTTGCTATACAGATAGAGAGCAACGTCCGGATGTACCAAGGCTATGCGCTCAAATTCGTTTATAATGTTCGTCAGTTCCGTGGAATTGGCTTTCAGGAACTTGCGACGAGCCGGTACATTAAAGAAGAGATTCTTAATGGAAAAGTTACTGCCTTTTGAACAGGTAACCGTCTCCTGACTCTCAACCTTAGACCCCGCGATAACCAACCGGGTACCCAGCTCGTCACCGGCTTGGCAAGTTCGCAACTCCACCTCGGCCACTGCCGCAATGGAGGCTAACGCCTCGCCACGGAACCCCATGGTGCGCAATGTGAAAAGGTCGGCCGCCTCACGGATTTTAGAGGTGGCATGGCGTTCGAATGACAGGCGGGCGTCTGTCTCGGACATGCCCTTACCGTCATCTATCACTTGAATGCAGGTTTTACCGGCATCAGTAATCAATACGTGTATGGTCTTGGCTTCTGCATCGATGGCGTTTTCAACCAACTCCTTTACGACAGAGGCCGGACGCTGAATAACCTCTCCGGCTGCTATTTGGTTAGCAACCGAATCGGGCAGCAGATGTATGATGTCACTCATCTGGTTTTAATTGAAAAATAATTCAACGCATCAAATAATGCCATTGGTGATGGCATACCAAATATACAGCAGTATCAAAATTAAGAACAAAGCTACACCAAAATGCATCGGCTTACGCCCGCTCTCCTTACGCTTCTTCAGGTGAGTGGTTCTTTCAACGAATTTACCACGAATATCTTCGGGGGAGAATTTCTTTTCCTCTTCAGGCAACATGCCCAAATCGCGCTTAGCATTTTCTCTGATTTTCTCCAACTTCTCTTTCCGTTCATCCACATAAATGTAGGTATGATGAAAACCACGCGGTTTTCTCATTGTAAACATTCCCATAGCGCACTATTTTTTTATTCGTTTTATATTCATGTCACGGGGAGAAGATACCGGACCACGGTCGCTCTTCTTCAATGTCTGACCGGCTTTCTTACCTCGCCATTCAAAAATGTCATACTTGTTGCGGGGACGTACGTAGTCAAACCACGCAAACGAGGGTAATTTGTATTTATCCGGAGGTATCTGGTCCATAGGGTACATGGTGCCGCTGGCTTTCCCAATGAAAGAGCCACGTTCCAGTTGCCTTTCTTTTAACTCCATGCGCAGGAATCCTCCTTCTGTAAAGCTCAAACCGATGAGCGAACTGTCTTTCTCTTCTATCGGATAGTAGACGGCTTGCACACTGCCGTTGACATCAATGCGTTTCATCTCACCATTGACGAAATAGGCTTTCATCTCCTTTCCTCCCAATTGGTTATAATGCAACGTATCTTTCTGCTCGATGGCTAGCGCCTGATTGATGATATGTGCCCAATCTATCGTGCTGTCGTTCATATAGACCTTCACTTCTTCGCCTAACAGCTGTTGCACACCACTCCACAAAATAGGATCAGTATACATTGTCATGCAGGAGTCCTTTGTGCTATAAACCAAGGAATCACAAACCGCCTGAATGTCTGAACGATAAGCACGAACCTTGTGATATACGCGCATTTCACGAAACATAGAATCGGTATCCATGTGGAAAGTCACCATACGCAAGGTATCACCGTGCATAAAAAGACTGTCACCTTGCGAATAATCGACGGCTACGGCACGTTTGGTAGCAACGGCATTTCCAGTCAGTTCATTATAAAAACAGTAATCTCCCGTCAGCATGTTCTTATTGACTGTGTCGTTCATTTGTACATTATCAAACGCCTCGCCATAGCCCAACTTACGGTCATAGAAAAGGCTGTCGCCGATAAGTTTTCGACTTGCATTCGTCAGAACGGAACGGTTAAGGAGTTCAGCTTGCTCAGTCAACGTGTTATAAATGCCGCGTTCCGAATAAATGTGATTTTCGTCACTGTTAATATCCGAAGGACCGAGAATGGTGGCAATACGGGTTTCCGTACTATATTCCAATGTATCTGAAGTAAGAACGAACCGTGGATTAGTCAACACAACGTCATGATTGAATACGGCCAGTTTGGTAGAGGGACTATACTCTCCCCAAATAGAGGTAAGCACATTAACGGAATCTTTCAATGTACCTCCCGTAAAATAATAACCTAAGTTGTAAACACGGTCATAGTTAAGACTGTCTGTGGTGAGTTCGGCGTTGCGGTTTATCATACGTACGTGCTCACGTAGCATAGCTAACTGGGAAATTCCGTCATAATAAAGGTAATCCCCATAGATGAACAGCGTATCGCCTTGCTCCATCCGCACATTGCCAAAAGCCTCTACCGAATTGATTTTCTCATATATCAAGGCACTGTCGCAGTACATGTACATACTGTCGTGTCTTAGTTTGACTGAGCCAACCAAGACCTGTACGTCCGGACGCATTTCTTTATCAGCTTGTGCCTCATCGGCATAAAGCAAATCGACACGCGTCTTTTTCTTCTCCTGTGTCGCGGCATTCTGCGCCTGAAGTAAACAGGAAGATGATAGAAATAGAATGATAAGAAATATTAGTCTTTTACCCATCCCGGATATTTGAATGTACAGTTCTTCCAATTTTCATTGATGCGGACATAAGTGTGCTTCTGCTTCTCGCGTATCCACTTGTCAAGCACTTCCTCCCGGCGTTTTTCCAGCACAATTTCTTTCATGTTCTGGTAGTCTTCGGCGATGGTGGCTTTATGTCCGTTAATACGGCTTTTCAGCTTCACGATTACACATTCCTCTTTACCTGTCTCTTGAGGTATCATGGTAAAAGCTTCTGAAATCTCACCGACTTTCATGTTGTCAACCACCTTGGCAATTTCGGGAGGAAGCTCCTGCATTTCAAATTTGGAAGTATTGTTATTGGGATTGGGTAACAAACCGTAATTATTGCGCGTATCTTTATCTTGCGAAAGTACAGAAGCTGCTTGTTCAAAAGTAAACTTATTGTTACGTATATCATCGGCAATTGAGTCCAAACGAGCTCTCGCAGCAACCAATGCTTCTTCCGGGATATGGGGTTTCAACAGGATGTGGCGCACCTTGATACGATCACCCCGTTTTTCTATCAACTGAATGATATGAAAACCGAATTCAGACTCTACGATTTTGGATATCTTATTAGGATCCTGCAAGTTAAAAGCAACATTGGCAAAGGCTGGATCTAACTGGCCTCTTCCATAGAAAGGCAACTCACCACCGTTGATAGCAGAACCGGTATCTTCGGAATACATACGTGCCAAAGTAGAAAAACTCGTTTCTCCGCTATTCACACGGTCTGTATATTCACGCAGACGGCTTTTCACATCCTCTATTTCTTCCAACGGGACGCGGGGTTGCTGGGTAATGATTTGTACTTCAACCTGAGTAGGTATATAAGGAATACTGTCCTGAGGCAAGTCTCTGAAATAGCGACGAACTTCTGCCGGGGTTACTTTGACATCACCCACCAGTTTCTGTTGCATTTTCTGGACTTTCAAACCTTCACGCGCATTTTCACGCAACGTCTCACGAATCTGAGTCGAAGTTTTATTAAAATATTCCTCCATCTTCTCACGTGAACCGATATTGGCGATATACATATTAGTCATGTAATCGACACGTTGTATTACTTCGCTTTCAGAGACCTCAATACTATCAAGCGCTGCTTGGTGCAAGAACAATTTCTGCACCGCAATCTCTTCCGGTATTACACAATATGGGTCACGGTCGAACTTACGATTCTCATACAAGGCACTCAAACGGGCTTCTTCTAC
>CALUJK010000062.1 GCA_944320945.1 uncultured Bacteroides sp.
TGTATAAGGAAGCCGTGGAGCGCAACGAGATGCTGAAGGGACTGGTGGACGGCGAAGAAAACGAACACGGCTATTACGTGGACATCAACAAGGACAGCCGCTCGCATGAGCAGTATCCTTGGAGGGAGGAAGATAACCAATGACACACGCTTATATTGAAACAAAAAAGAAACAATACTTGATAAAAACAGTCTGTAAATAAATCCAAGGGCGTAAGCCTGAAGCTGATGGTCGGGACGGGGTTGTAATCTGGTCCCGACTTCAATGAATTAAATGTTTAACTATTAAAAAAGAAACGACAATGAAGAAACAACTATTATTTCTTTTCGCTGCTTCTGCCTTGTTTGCAGCCTGCTCGTCGGACGATATGCCCACTGGCAGTGATGTAAACAACGGACAGGAGCAGACGGATGTAACCGAGTATGCGTCTTCACTCTCAGTAGCTACGGCTGATGGTGTTGGTATGAGCATCGGAACATTGGACGATGCAGCAGCAACACGCGCCGAATATAACGCAGGCAGTAATTATTACTTTGACCTCGAACTTTACCAAGGCGATGTCTTGGAACAATGGGACGAATACATCGTCAAAGCAGATGACTTTGCCATACGCTACAATGGTGAATACCAGACTGTAGAAAAAACAGGAGATGAAGACATGCCGACAGGAGCCGAATGGCAGAACCTGAGAATTACCCGTGACAGAGGTAAGTTTAAGGTTCGCATAGAGCAACTGGACGAAATCTCATGGTTCGACCCTGAGAAAGACCCGATCGACGTAACTTTTGAAGCCTATATTTGGGTAGAAAACAAGAAGTTATTAGATGATGGCACCGGTGGCTACGGAGAACTGTTTACCTGGAATGATAAAGTAACATGGGTTGGCGGAGACGCTGCCAATGATGGAGTAGATATCTCCAAACTATGTACTGCTGGTGAAAGTATATTTGACGGCAGATCAAATAATGAGGAAATCCCTGGCTTTGAGGTTCGCTACAACGTCTACAGAGGGCTTAGCGGCAGACAAACCGACCAGGACGGTAATTACGACAAGAATGATGGTTTGGGAGACACGCCTTACATCAAGGTTGCTATACACGTAACCAACCGTGGTGACGAGAAGCCTACCGAAGTAAGAGCTATTTACCCTTCGGAAGAAGCTGCCGAATAACCCGTTTATGTTCCCCGGCTTGCACCTTAGGAAATAAGAGCACGCCATTGACAAAACATGGCGTGCTTTCTTTAATTTACAGACTTTTATATGTAGGGAGAAACCGTATCCGGGTTCTCCCTATTTTTTGGAGGTCTTCATCCACGCATGCGATTATTATTCCAAGTCGAGTACCATAGTCAATATCTCCATTTGCAAGCCCGGATTCACATCCATCATCCTCCTAATAATACGCATATTATCAACTATTCCGTTGCCAACTATAGTAATATTTTGTTGCTAAGAAATCCGACATCATCATATTGCCAGCCAAAGTATGTTTACCTCATATCGTTACAATAGAAATTTTGCACTCCTTATACAGCAGATAAATCATAAAAAATATTTGCCTCCCCGCCAGGTAGAAATCCAACGGGAAGGCAAATATAAAAAATGCTATCAGAAAACGAGAAGGGAAATTAAGTTACTTACCTTCCAACCGTTTGCCTACTTTATCTCAGGATAGACACCCACACAGGTATTAGCAGGTGCTGAAGGATCACGCTGCACATGGATAGAGACTTTCAGATAAGGAGTGTCGCCATATCCCGTATCGGAATCCACATGTCCACTCAATCCACGATAGACATTGTAACGCACCACGTAGCCTGCAGGCGAGGTTACTCCGGTAATACGACTGGTCATATCACATCCGAAATCATCGTTGGTATACGGATCCCACGAAGGATTAACCCATTCCTCATAAAGTGCCTCGTCGAAGAGAGGGCCATAAGCCCCAGTACCATCGTCCAGCAGCTTGGTATTGTTCACCCAGATATAGCACTCATAAGTATAATCGTTACCTTCGAGGATATTCGTTTCGTCCAGTCCCGATACTTTGATGATCATGTCATCGCCGTGAGCGATAAGGATGTTGTTCAGTGTAGCCGTGTTACCATCCACCACAATATCCTCCATATAGTCACCATTCACACGGATGGCGAAGTCATCGGCCAGCAGCGTAAAATCATGGTCGAAATCTATATCACCAATCGGCAACTCAATTTCCCCGTCACCAGGTTCAGGCTCAGGTTCGGGTTCGGGAACGGTAAAGTCGGGCTTACAGCCATCGGCACTTGTAGTCGAAAGAGTAGCTACGTTAACAAGACTTTGATCAGCAAAAGTCACATCAGCAGAATTATCAACAACAATATATTCATAATTCACGTAGAACGAATTGCCGAAGACATTTGTCAAATCATTGAAGCCACCTAATTTAAAGGACGTAGAAGTAACCAACCCACGCTCCTGGCCGTATAGTTTAAATTGGACATTGGCATTCAGCAGATCCAATGCGCCTAACTCAGCCACGCCGAGGTTAGTCAGCCAGAGTGTGACGGGAGCAACAGAAGTACCGCCCAGTTCTGTCGCAGAAGCCTTGATGTGATTGGCACAAAGCGTTGCTCCTGCATTAAGAATCAGTTCGTCCGTTTCCAGATTGCATCCCAAATGCAGATTAGCCGTACAGCTTACCGTCAGAGAACGGCAAAGCAGGGTACCCTCGACACACAAGTCCAACGGGTAAGTAAACTGAAGAGCTTGTTTTTCAAGACCTTCAATGGCAGAAAGGTTACCTATGACATGCATCTGCGCTCCTTCACCTTCTGAAATTATCTGACTGCATGACAGGTTACCACCCACATAGAATTCGCCTCCAGCAAGCACAAGATTCATCAACTCCAAATCGCCAGCCGTCTTGAAAGCTCCTTCAATTCTAAATGTCAACGGCAATGCCTCGGATTCTTCGCTATTATCGTCAGCCTTATAACAGAGTTTTCCATAATTGATAAGAGAAGCATCTTCTTTCAGTGTATATTCATCATCGGAAGCATCCCCAAAGATAATCGTGCCATAATTGACAATCTCAATATTTTCGAGCTGGCTCAGGTTCTTAAATTCCACCAGACCACCTTCCATTACTACAATACGTCCACCGCCGCCCGAATACTGCGCGTCACCGGTAGTAGAACCTTCGATTGTCAATGTACCCTGCACATATAACGTTGCTCCCTCGGGAACAAACTTGTTAGACATGATACATACACTATTTCCACCGATGATTACATCTTCAGAGAAGAAACCCACGTTAGAAGGTTTATCAGCATTGCCCACATTGTCAATAGGAGTAACACCTTCCGGCAACGTCACCTCTTCGGGGTCATCCATATCCAATTTACAGGCTTCATTCTTATAAAAAGCATCATGCGTCAAAGCCTTTGTCAAAGTAAAAGCCGAACTGCCTCCAATGGTCATGGCAGTCTGGTTGGAAAAGTTCACCGTGCCACTAACCACAGTCTCACCATTGCCAGAAGGTAGTTCATTTCCTCGATTCACCATCTCATCGGCAGCACAAGCCGACAACAACACTCCTGCTACAAACATGGTAAACCATCTGCAGCTGTTTGTCAAACATTTTGTTTCCATATCAACTAAATCTTACGTTAATTTGTTTTGTTTGCTAATCAATCAGTACCGGATGCAAATATAATAAAAAACATCTGGAAAATAACACTTTAAAACAGAAATTATTTTCCTTCTCTGTAAAAAACGATAAAGCATCTTTTCCGAGCATTCCACAACGAATTATCAACAAATCCGATAATACCACCAGAATGTCTCACAATATACCAACAAGCTTGACAATAAAGAAAGCAAGTTTCTTAGCTGGTGCCATACCTCTACTGGTAGAGACGTGATTCATCGCGTCTGAAATTGCAACAAGAAAAAGATATTCTGTTGATGTCATCTGCAAACAGTTGATAATAAATAGAATGCTGTGAAAGATAGAGCGATTTCATGTTACTGGGGATATTTCTGTAGACACGATGAATCGCGTTTCTACGAGCTTACACAGAAAATCATCTTTACCATATTTACCCTTCACCCTACCCCATCCCCCTGTATATAAGCCTCTTACTGTGAAAGATACATCCTTCACCCCTCTTTCACACCAACGAAACCGGTTGGATAGACGCTTACCGGTTTTCTTCTTATACTTTGAAAGCAGATTGCTGAGGGCTTGAAAGCAAGCTTCTTAGCCCGTGCCATGCCGCTTCTGACAGAGAGGCGATTCACCACGC
>CALUJK010000063.1 GCA_944320945.1 uncultured Bacteroides sp.
CTTTAAAGATAATTTTTTATTGAGCGGAAAACGAGACTCGAACTCGCGACCCCAACCTTGGCAAGGTTGTGCTCTACCAACTGAGCTATTTCCGCAACTAAAGAATGTGAAGAGGAGGAGACTCGAACTCCCACGACATAATTGTCACTACCCCCTCAAAGTAGCGCGTCTACCAATTCCGCCACCTCTCCAAATTCTTAAAACAGACAAAACATAGAACGCCTATTACCTTCTACTTGTGCCCAGAACAGGACTCGAACCTGCATGCCTCTCGACACACGCACCTGAAACGTGCGCGTCTACCAATTCCGCCACCTGGGCTTTAAAGATAATTTTTTATTGAGCGGAAAACGAGACTCGAACTCGCGACCCCAACCTTGGCAAGGTTGTGCTCTACCAACTGAGCTATTTCCGCAATTGCGGTTGCAAAGGTAGATATTTTCTGCAAACCTGCAAACAATACTGCTATTTTTTTTAATGTTCAACACATTCGATCCCGATAATCCTCATAAGTAAATTGCTTAAACACTTCAGCTTTTCCTTCTTTTGTCCATAAAGCAATAGCCGGATGATGAATGCCATTAAACATATTTGTCTTTACCATTGTATAATGTATCATATCTTCAAAAATGACATATTCACCTATCTGTAACTCATGGTCGAAGCTCCAAGTACCCATGTAATCACCACTCAGACAAGAATTTCCACCAAGACGATACGCATAAGGCCCTTCACCATCCATACGCGCACCACGCACAGCGGGCTGATAAGGCATCTCTAAACAATCAGGCATGTGACAAGTAAAACTAACGTTAAGAATAGCCGTCCGAATGCCATGGTTCTCGACAATATCTACCACCTGCGAAGCAAGAACGCCTGTCTGCCATGTAAAAGCAGAACCCGGCTCCAAAATGATACGCAAATGAGCATAACGTGCTTTCAGTTCTTTAAGAATACGAATAAGGTGTTCCACATCATAATCTCGACGCGTCATCAAATGTCCACCTCCTAAATTAAGCCATTTCAATTGAGGGAACCAACGGGCAAACCGCGACTCTAAATGAAAAAGAGTACGTTCTAACTCATAAGAAGACGATTCACAATGACAATGGCAATGAAAACCTTCAACTCCTTCCGGCAATTGTTCCGGCAACTGTTCGGCAATAACTCCAAAACGAGTGCCGGGAGCACAAGGATTATAAAGTTCCGTCTCTACCTCTGAATATTCCGGATTAACACGAATGCCACACGAAATATCACTCCCCTGAGCCTGTACCAAAGGAAAGAAACGATAAAACTGGCTCAACGAATTAAATGTAATGTGACTACTACACCGCATTATTTCCGGGAAATCACTTTCAGTATACGCCGGCGAATATGTATGTGCTTTACTTCCAAACTCTTCTAGTGCCAACCGTGCCTCATACAAAGAGCTTGCAGTAGAATGCTCGATATATTCACGGAAAATGGGGAACGTACGCCACATCGCAAACGACTTAAAAGCCAAAATAATTTCCACATCGGAACGATTAGCCACATCACGAATCAGTGTCAAGTTCTTACGTAAAAGTTCCTCTTCCATAATATAACAAGGAGAGGGGAACAGAGAAAAATCTATCATAGTGTCACATTAATTATATATAGAAACAGATACAACTCACCTATCATCCCATTAAATAAACATTCACTCAATCATCTACGACTTTAAAACGCGCAAACCGTAACAAAAGTTGCTTGTCTCCTGCATTATCAAAATGAATCGTAGCTTTTGTATTATCGCCAGAACCTTCTACCCGCAATACATGCCCTACTCCGAAACGCTCATGCAGAATTTTCTGCCCCGCACGCAAACCGGCCGTTGAAAAAGAATTCTCAGACTCTGATGTTGAAGAAGGCGCCTGCGAGATATCTTTACTTTCCGCCAACGGCCTCAACCGACGCGGAGCAAACGAAGTAAGTTTTTCTCCCATCTGTTTTCTAAAGTTCTCAGCACGCCCATCCACCATCCGTGCCATTTTCATCTCTTGCGGAAGAGCCAGCAGACGGGCATCAATATCATGCAGGAAACGGCTTGGACTGCCAAATTCCATCTTACCATACCGATACCGGCTCTTGGCATACGTCAAGAAACAAAGTTCTTCGGCACGGGTAATAGCTACATAAAACAATCGCCGTTCTTCCTCTAATGCACGTGGAGAATCCCCACACATATTACTAGGGAACAGCCCTTCTTCCATACCTACCACAAAAACCGTACGAAATTCCAATCCCTTGGCCGAATGGACTGTCATCAGCGTAACCCGTTCTGCTGTATCGTCGTGTTCTGAGTCTTGGTCTGTCAGCAAAGAGACTTCAGCCAAAAAGTCTCCCAACGATACATGAGAATTACCTTCCTCCAAACGTTGGGCACAAAAATCAGCCATCCCATTGACCAGTTCCTCCACATTTTCCTGCTTACCCAAACTTTCAGGAGAACTATCTGCGGATATATCTTGAAGGATACCTGAACGACGGATAATCTCCGTTCCGGCCTCACTTGCATTCTTCATAACAGACATTTCCGTGAGTCCCTGTATCAAGTCACGGAAAGCTTGCAGTTTATTTACGGTTCCTCCGGAAAACTTTACCCCATAGGTCAGCGGTTCGCACAACACAGTCCACAGACTAACTCCATTTGCTGACGCAGCCTCTACAATTTTGCCGACCGTTGTTGCCCCAATGCCACGCGCCGGATAATTGATAATACGTTTAAAAGCCTCCTCGTCATTCGGATTCATGATCAGACGGAAGTATGCTATAATATCTTTTATCTCTTTGCGCTGATAAAACGAAAGTCCACCATAAATACGATAAGGCATGCCACGCTTCCGCAACGCCTCCTCAAATACACGGCTTTGAGCATTCGTACGATACAAGATAGCAAAATCTGAATAAGAATAATTCTGCTTACGGCGTAACTCAACAATTTTATTGGCTACAATATCGCCTTCCTCTACATCACTATAAGCCTGAAATACTCCCAGCGAATCCCCTTTTTTATTTTCGGAAAACACCGTTTTTGGAATTTGAAAACGGTTCTTTTCTATCAGACTATTGGCAGCAGACACAATTGTCTGGGTTGAACGGTAATTCTGCTCCAATTTAAAAACACGCGCATCAGGATAGGTTTTCGAAAATCCTAAAATGTTATCAATGTCTGCTCCACGGAACGAATAAATGCTCTGTGCATCATCCCCAACCACACAAACATGCCGGTGTTCTTGAGAGAGTTGCAATACGATACTATGCTGGGCATAATTCGTATCTTGATACTCGTCCACCAGAATATAACGGAATTGTTCACGATAGCGCGCCAATACATCCGGATAATCGCGGAACAAAAGATAAGTATAAAACAACAAGTCATCAAAATCCATTGCATCTGCCTGACGACAACGCTCCCAATAGCGACGATACACCTCACGAATAGCCGGCATACGTACTGCACAATCGGCTTCGTATGCTTCCTTATTAGCAGCATAGCCAGACGGAGGAACCAAATGATTCTTGGCATTGGAAATACGTGCCTGCACTACACCGGGTTTATACACCTTTTCATCCAATTTCATTTCTTTCAAAATGGAACGTATCAGGCTTTTACTGTCAGCGGTATCATAAACCGTAAATTGCGAAGTAAAGCCGATGCAAGCAGCTTCAGCATGAAGAATACGCAGGAAAACGGAGTGAAACGTCCCCATCCACAATCGCTTTGCACGCTCTATACCCACCTGCCGGGCAATGCGTTCTTTCATCTCACGCGCAGCCTTGTTGGTAAAAGTCAGTGCCAATATGCTCCAGGGGTCATATCCATTCTCCAACAAATAGGCTATCTTGTAGGTCAACACACGCGTCTTTCCCGAACCGGCACCGGCTATCACCAATGAAGGTCCATCATTATAAAGCACAGCGGCGCGTTGCCCCTCGTTCAATTCTTCTATGTAATCAGGCATAATAATCTGTCAAATATCGGTTTCCCAATAAGGAAAATTGAATGCGCAAAGATAGAAAGATTTCATGAGACTCAGACCAATACCACACTTTATTTACCGTGACTCACTCTTAATCAAAACGCAGCCATTATAAACCATCTATCTCCCCATTCATAATATACGGTAAGCGTTGTCGTATCTCTTCAACAGACCAATCCCACCATTGCAAAGTTTCCAATTTCCGTATCGTATCTTCATCAAAACGCTTTCTTATCGGTCGGGCAGGCACACCACCAACTATCGTATAGGGCGGCACATCCTTCGTCACAACGGCACGAGTGCCAACAATCGCTCCGTCACCAATGCGAACGCCAGCCATAATAACCGCTTCGTATCCTATCCAGACATCATTACCTATTATAATATCTCCCTTATTATCCCATGCCGATGCCACATCTGATTTATCTAAACTCCAATCTTCATAAAACAACGGGAAAGTGTAAGTAGACAGAGATTTCAGTGTATGATTGGCACAATTAAACAAGAATTTCGCACCGCAAGCTATGGAACAGAACTTACCGATTACCAACCGTTCGTGATTAATAGGATAGTGATACAACACATTGTTTTGTTCAAACATTCGGGGGGCAGACATAAAATCATTATAAATAGTATAATCTCCCACCTCTATCGAGGAGTCTTTTATGACCGCATTCAGGTACACCGTCTGCATGTCGTCTGTGCGCGGATATATCTTTTCCATCATGATATTCAGGATTCAATAGCATTTATACTTCAGATAAGAAACAGATAATATACCGAGCAACAGCACATACAAATATTCAGCCGTCCAATAGACAGACAACGATGTGCTGAAGCAACTTATGCTCCACAGATAGATCTGATAAGCGATAATGGTTATCAGCTGAAAGATAAAAGCCATTCGGGTGGCTCCTATCCCTGTCACTGCATTCATATAAACATAACCGGGCAAAGCAAACACGTAATTTAACAGCATTACCACAAACGGCAGGCGAGCAATTTGCACAAGGTTTTCACTTCCCGTATAGACACCGATAATCGGACGGTAGCAAACAATGGTAAGAATCACCAACGGAAAGCCAATGGCATAACCCAAACGAACGACTCGATTACACAAAGGAATTACCTGTTCCTTTTGCCCTCTTCCCAATAAGTTGCTTACCAGCGAACCGGTAGTCGCCGCAAACGAATTGACAATGACAAAGAACAACGTAGAAACACTGCGCATGACATTAGTAGCAGCCAGTTCTAATTCTCCCAAATGTTCAATCGCCACAAAAAAGGCAAACCACGAAGCCACCCCAATGAATGAATAGAACATACTCCATACAGATACACGACACACATTCCGCAATATGCCTTTATCAAACTGCCAACGCAGACCATACAACTTCCTATCCATGCTTCGCAGAATATAAACCGATAATGCCACCAACGAACATAATTCTGCAAAAGACGACGCTATAGCCGCACCCGCTATCCCCATGTCCCATCCGAATATCAGCAACCAATTACCCGGAATATTCACCAGCACAGCAGTCAGAGCCGCCAGATTCAGAGCTTTAGTATGAGTAATGCCAACCAAGAATGAACGCAAAGCAAGAAACGGGAAAGAGAACAGTAGCCCCCAAATGCGTCCATCCAAATAATCCATCACGGCATGATATACTTCCTTAGACGTAATCAGCTTACTTAAAATCAAAGGAGAAAACTGTTTGGAAAACAGACACAAAACAACAGCAAGCCCTGACAGAAAAAACAATCCTTGAAAAAATGTCTTTCCCGTTTCAGCATAACGCTGTTCGCCGTTACGCCTTGCAATAACGACCTGTAATCCCAAACTGAAACCGAAGCCGAGCATATAGATGGCCAAATACCATATCCCGGCAAGGGCGGATGCACCCAGTTCAATTTCTCCCACATGCCCCAAAAATATGGCATCAGTAATATTAATAAGTTGCTCGATAAGAATACTCATCATCACCGGAAAGTTGATGAGCCAAATATTTTTATATGTATAGTTCATTGTTCAACTTGATATGATGCGTCCCAGCTGCTGCACAAGAGACAGCATAGCCTGTTCGCTATATTATTTATGAATATGAATAATGACAAAACAAGAACAGACAAACCTATACAAGCCTGTCCGTTACAGAATAGCTATAATCGAAACACTATCCGTTAAACGCAGCTATATGCACACTTGCCATTTCATATGGATTGAACAACTTTGTTTTCTGTTAACTCTGCAAAAATAACATTTGTTCTTGATTATACCACTAAACGCTTGATTTCTTTTTGCAGATTCTCCAAAAAGCATGAGGCGTGTGCCCCGTCCATCTGCGTATGGTGAAACTGAAACGAGACTGTTAGTATCCGCTTCCATAATCGGCATCTATATTTACCCCAAATCAGAAAAGGGTTATTGAATACGCCGCTATACATACCGACAGCTCCGTCTATCTCATATTGAACAAGAGCAGAAGTACCGATAACCATGCAATTCGTCAAGTCATGATTTTGGCAACTTTCGGCAGTCTGTTTCGTCAGTCGCAAATAGTCTTTGTTGAACTGTTGCAAATCGTTGGAGAAAGGAATGTCACAGGAACTTACTTCGCCCTCCCGATTGGTTACGATGGCACAAACCGCAAGTCTTTCATATTTTATCAGTTTTCGTCCAACAGGAAGCATATAGAACTCCTTGACGTGACTTGCTGCCCGTCCGATACACCAACACATCAGCATATTGAATTTCAAACCTTTTTGCCTGCTTATCCGCACAAGGCGAGTAACATCCAATGTCTTGAAAAAGGTAAGCATAGGCATAGGTGCGTCCATCCACATCTCAAATGCGTAGGCACGGGTCGTTTCTTTAGGATTTACTTCTGTCATTCTATCTTCGTTTTTAAGTCAAACATACGTAAAGGTAAAACTACCGTTTGGCTATAGATAGAACAAAAGGGACATTATACCGGATTGGTAAACAAATCGGAATAAGGTTTGCAGACATTCAGAAACGACAACGGAGTATAACCGCTGAATTGTTTGAACTCCCGAATAAAATGTGATTGGTCGGCATAACCACATTGATAGGACAATTGAGCCTGACTGATATTGGCCTGGTGGTCCTGTAACAATTTCAATGACTTCTGAAAACGGGTTATCCTCGCATATTCTTTAGGATTAGTTCCTACCAATTCATTAAACAAACGCTCAAACTGTTTTTTACCCAAACAGGCGATAGAAGCCAACTCTGTTACGGAAGTTCCCGGTGCCATAAATAACTGTTTGATTGCGGCAGTTATCCTTTTCATCTTATACTTGGCTTTCGAAATTTGTATATCAGATAACAGTGAAAGTAACCATGCCTCTATCATCCTGATACATATATCTGTATTTTCGCATTCGAAGATTTGCGAAACCAATTCGTTCAGCTTCCTGTTTTCAAAATCATAACCGGAAACTTCCTGATTATGCAATAAAGACATCGGGCAACAAAGGAAAGCACTCATGGCATAAGGCTGAAATACAACTACTATCATTTCCGTATTCATACCAGAGCATAAATGTGCAGGATAATTCACCTGACCACTAACTGTAAAATCCGACTGCCAGGTTTCTAACTCAGGAATATAAAGAGGCGTTTTCTTATGAAAAACAAATTGAGGACAACCGATAGGAAAAGTAAGGGTACTCACCAATCGGTCATTTTTAAACACCCAGTAATATCTTACGTAAGGCTGCAATGCCTCACAAGGTTTATAAAAAAGAAAATTCTCTTGAATCATTTTGTAAAAATACATCTTTTCCACCATTTTTACATAAAATGCACCTTTTTATTCACAAGGAATTCAATAAAAAGAGCTTGATGTCTTATGTCAAAATCACGTTATGTAATCAAATATTTGCGCGGCTCAAAAACAAGTCGTATCTTTACTTTCACAAAGCTATCGCACACTGTTTTAAGCTATGATATATCCACAAAATTTTGAACAAAAAATAGGTTTTGACCAAATACGCAAACTGTTAAAAGAAAAATGCCTCAGCACGTTGGGCGAAGAACGAGTAGCTGATATGCAATTCTCTACCCGTTACGCAGAGGTAAAAGAGCGACTGGAACAGGTTGACGAATTCATACACATCTTACAGGAAGAAGACGGAATGCCCGACCAATTTTTCTTCGACGTACGTCCTTCATTGAAACGCATCCGCATAGAAGGTATGTACTTGGACGAACAAGAATTGTTCGACTTAAGACGGTCTTTAGAAACGATACGTGATATTGTACATTTTTTACGACGAAATAAGAATGAAGACAAAGAAACTGACAGCTCCCAATCCCCATACCCTCGTCTGAATCAATTGGCAGCTGACATAAACATCTTTCCGCAGTTCATACAAAAAATAAACAGCATTCTATCGCCCTATGGTAAAATGAAAGACAATGCGTCACCCGAACTGGCACGCATCCGGCGAGAATTGGCAAATACGATGAACAGCATATCACGTTCGCTAAACAACATCCTGCGTAATGCGCAAAGCGAAGGTGTAGTGGATAAAGACGTAGCGCCTACAATGCGCGACGGACGTTTGGTTATTCCCGTAGCACCGGCATTAAAACGGAAAATACGAGGCATCGTACACGATGAATCAGCCAGCGGAAAGACTGTTTTCATTGAGCCTGCCGAGGTCGTAGAAGCCAATAACCGCATACGTGAGTTGGAAAGCGACGAGCGCAGAGAAGTGATACGGATACTAATGGAATTTTCCCAACTGCTACGTCCGTCTGTTCCAGATATACTTTTGTCATACGAGTTTCTTGCTGAAATAGATTTTATTCGCGCCAAGGCACTATGGGCTGTGCAGGCTAACGCATTAATGCCAATATTAGAAGATCGGCAGATACTGGATTGGCGATTAGCCGTACACCCGTTACTGCAAATATCACTACACAAACACGGCAAGCAGGTTGTACCGTTAGACATCGAACTGAATGAAAAGCAACGTATTCTTATCATATCCGGTCCAAATGCCGGCGGTAAATCCGTATGTTTAAAGAGTGTGGGACTACTGCAATATATGCTACAATGCGGTCTTCCGGTACCCATGCACGAAAACAGCCATGCCGGTATTTTCGGAAGCATCTTCATCGACATAGGTGACGAACAATCCATAGAAGACGACCTAAGTACCTATTCGTCACACCTGACGAATATGAAGGTCATGCTTAAACAATGCGATGAGCGTAGCCTTATATTAATTGATGAGTTCGGAGGAGGAACAGAACCGCAAATCGGCGGTGCCATCGCCGAAGCTGTATTAAAGCGGCTCAATGAACGGCATGTTATGGGAATCATTACCACCCATTACCGCAACCTGAAACATTTTGCCGACGAACACGAAGGAGTAGTAAACGGAGCGATGCTATACGATCGCCATCAGATGCGTGCCTTGTTCCAACTACAGATTGGCCGCCCCGGCAGTTCGTTTGCCATAGAAATTGCCCGCAAAATCGGACTTCCGGAAGAAGTAATTACCGACGCTTCCAATATCGTGGGAAGTGATTACATACAAAGTGATAAATTCTTGCAAGACATCGTACGCGACAAACGTTATTGGGAACAAAAGCGGCAAAATATACACCGGCGCGAGAAAGAGATGGAGGAAACCATCGCCCGATACCAGACGGAAGTACAAACGCTTCAACAAGAACGGAAAGAAATCATACGACATGCCAAGGAAGAAGCCGAAAAACTGGTGCAGGAAGCCAACGCACGAATTGAAAATACCAT
>CALUJK010000064.1 GCA_944320945.1 uncultured Bacteroides sp.
AGCAAAAGGCGCATTTGGTGAAGCTGAAGCTGAAGCTAAATTTGAAGCTTGGAAGAACAACAAACAAAATGGTCTTGCTGCTTTGAAAGCAAAAGACGAAGAAGCTAAGAAAGCTGCCGCTAAAACACGTTTGGAAGCGGAGCAGAAAATCAATGAAGCCAAAGCAAAAGCTGTAGCTGAAAAGAAAGCAGCAGAAGAGGCCGCTAAAGCTGAAGCAGCCGCTGCCAAAGCAGCAGAAGAAACAGCTGCAACTGAAGAAGCTTCTACAGCTGAAACAAGCACTGAAGAAAAAGCTGCAGAATAAAATGACGATATAAAATCGTTATTGATATTGAACGAAATATGAACTCCTCAGCTGGATTATTCTTGCTGGGGAGTTTGTTTTTTCTATAGACCTAATTCAACATTTTTAATTCTTAATTCACGATTTTATAACTACCTTTGCTCAAAACTTTCAAATCACGTGAAATAACATTATGGAACTATTGGTTCTCACTTCTTTAGAATGGACATTATTGACCTCTACCGGAATACTGTTTCTAATCCAACTTATTTATTACATATATTTGTATAACCGTATTCACCGTCATACACATGCCGTACAATGTGAGGAAGTACATTTCAATAAAGAACAGCCGCCAATATCCATCATTATTTATGCACGGGAAGAGTGTGCCAATCTGAAAGAAAACTTATGCTCTATATTAGATCAAGATTATCCGACATTTGAAGTTATTGTCATCAATGACGGTAATTCTGACGGAAGTGAAGACTATCTGATACAATTAGAAAACCGCTATCAGTACTTGTATCATAGTTTTATTCCTGCATCTTCACGTTATATCAGCCGCAAGAAACTGGCAGTCATGCTTGGCATTAAAGCAGCCAAATACGAGTGGTTGGTAATGACCCATGCGAATTGTCGACCCCAATCAGACCAATGGCTTAAAATAATGGCACGTAACTTTACAAGTCATACTCAAGTAGTATTAGGTTATAGTGGTTACGAGCGTGGGCATGGATGGTTGCACAAACGCGTATGTTATGACAATCTATTTACGTCCATGCGGTATTTAGGATTCGCGCTTGCAGGACATCCTTATATGGGAATCGGAAGAAATATGGCATATCGGAAAGATGTATTTTATAAAAGTAAAGGCTTCACAGAACATCTGAATCTGCAACGAGGTGATGATGATCTTTTCATTAATCAGATTGCCAATAAGGAAAATACACGAGTAGAAACGGACGAACAGGCATGTGTACGCATGAATGCCGTACAACGTACTAAAGATTGGCGGGAAGAAAAAATCGGATACACATCGACAGCACCGCTTTACCGAGGCATACAACGCTGGTTATTGGGTTTTGAAACAACGGCACGGCTATTGTTTCATGCAAGTTGGATTTGTACTTTAGTTTTTGGAATTATGCAACAGCAATGGTTGATGGTAGGTATAGTAATATTGTTCCCCCTACTCCGTTATATATTCCAGGCATTCATTATTAATAAAACAGCAAAAGACTTACAAGAAAAAAGACGATACTATTTCACATTGCCAATATTTGACATACTGCAACCGCTCCAATCGCTGCGATGGAAATTGTATTGTAGATTTCGCAACAAAAATGAATTCTTAAGGAAATAATTATATCATGATATAAGACTCTCTAACAATGCATCTGCAAGTTTATTCTTTACTTCTTCCATTGACAGAGCATGCCCTAATTCATGTTGCAATGATGTCACTCCACGGTCTACAAATCCACATGGATTGATATAACTAAAATAGCGTAAATCTGTATTCACATTTAACGCTAATCCATGCATGGTTACATAATGACTGCTGCGTACACCAATCGCACAGATCTTACGGGCACGTGGCGTCGATTCTTCCAACCAAACGCCTGTGGCTCCTGCTAATCGCCCCGCTTCAATGCCATACGCTGCACACACACGGATGACAGCTTCCTCCAATCGGTATATATATTCTTTTAATCCCAACCCAAAATCTTCTAAGTTTAGAATAGGGTAACAAACCTGCTGTCCGGGACCATGAAAAGTAATATCTCCCCCTCGGTCGATATGATAAAATTCTATGCCCAATTTATGCAATTGGGATTCATTCAATAACATATTAGTTACATGTCCACTACGTCCCAACGTATATACAGGCGTATGTTCACACATTACGATACGATTGGTGTATGCATTCCCTGTCAACTTTGCATGTACCACTGCATCGAACCACTCCTCCTGCCGTTTCCACGCTTCAGCATAAGGAAGAGTTTGCCAGTCAATAATTTCAGGTTTCATGTGTGCAAATATAGGCAAATCCCTCGTACTTCATACAGAAAGATGTATCTTTGTTGCACTGATTTCAAATCTTAAAAAGCAAATAGCCATGGAATTCCCGCAAGTAGATCTTCCTGTTGATATGATAGCATGGACAGATGTAACAGAATCCATTTTAAACATATATAAACAATCGTGTCGGCTAAAAGCATGTATTTTTGCCTTATGCACGGAAGGTTCCATCAAAGTTTCGATTAACTTAATAGATACTGAAGTAAAACGAGGAGACCTGGTAGTATTATTACCGGGCACTATTATCCAGTTTCACGGACAAATGGAAAAAATGCGGGTAGCTTTTGCCGGATTTTCTGCCCACTGTCACAATGGAGTAAATATCATTCACTTTACGTCATCATCTTATTCGAATATTTTAGAAAATCCAGTATTAAGGCTGGACGATAAAATAGCTTCTTATTTCAAAGATTATTTTGCTTTACTTGCAAAAATATCTACAGACGATACCATGCCTACCACGGTAACAAGTAGAAATATCTTGCGGGGATTATTATCAGGCATTGATGAACTATATGGAATACGCCCTCAAGGTACAGAAGGAATTAGAAGTCGGAAAGAAAAAATCTATCGCGAATTAGTACAGTTAGTTATCGAAAACTACAAGGAAGAACGTAAAGCACAATTCTATGCTCAAGAAATGGGGTTGTCCCTACAGCATCTTAGCACCACAGTGAAACAGGTAACCGGAAAAAATATTTTAGATCTTATCGCTTATGTTGTATTAGTCGATGCAAAAGCAAAACTAAAATCGACCGATATGACTATTCAGGAGATTGCTTATTCACTAAATTTTCCAAGCGCTTCGTTCTTTGGCAAATATTTCAAAAGACATATGGGGATGACTCCACAGGAATATCGAAACAGTTGATGAGTTGAAAAAAGTTCTTTTTTTACATCATAAGTTCACCGATAAATCTTATATTTGTCGATAAAGAGTTTATTCAGAATATTTATTTATACACAAAATTCTGTTATGAAAAACCAAATTGTCAACCGAATCTTGTTGTTATTTGCAACAAGTTTGTTTTTTTCTTCTTGTTTTAACAAAATGAGTAAAAACGCCGGGGCGTTAGAATTTGATAGTCTACAAATCAATCGAACGGAACATCTCTTTTCTGACACCGCTAAACCTGCATGTAATTTAATTGTGAATTTTGCTTATATAGCTCATTCTACAAACCCTGCTATGCAAGATAGTTTAAACAAATACTTTACTTCAGCTTGTTTTGGAGCGAGTTATCAGAATTTATCACCTCAAGAAGCTGTAGAGCACTATGCACAACAATACATCACAAATTATCGCCAAGATTTAGAGCCTCTTTATTTAAAGGAAGAACAGGATGAAGATAATGACGGTAGAATTGGTGCATGGTATTCCTATTATAAAGGAATGGAAAGCCACGTTATGTTTTACCAAAGCCATCTGCTAGTTTACCAAATCGATTACAACGAATACACTGGTGGAGCACACGGTATCTATCAATCTACATTCCTCAATATGGACTTACATACATTAAAGCCTATCCGATTAGAAGACATATTCGTAGAAAATTATCAAGAACCTTTAACAGACCTTCTTTGGAATCAATTAATGGCTGACAATAATGTTGCTTCACGCCAAGAATTAGAAAATTTAGGATATGGCATGACTGACGACTTAGCTCCTACAGAAAACTTTTATCTCACTCCAGAAGGTATAACTTTCCATTACAATGTTTATGAAATAGCTCCTTACGTCATGGGAGCCATTCAAATTTCTTTGCCTTACCAAATAATGGAACATCTGCTTAGTGCTGACTCATCTATATTAAGCGAAATTCGTACAAACTACTAAAACGAACCAACAAAATGGAGATTATTTTGAAATATTTTCCCAACCTTACTGAACAACAAAAAGAGCAATTAGCAGCTTTATACAATCTCTATACAGACTGGAACAGCAAAATCAATGTGATTTCGCGTAAAGATATAACCAATTTATATGAGCATCATGTGTTACACTCACTCGGTATCGCTCAAGTTATTAATTTCCGCCCCGGTACACGTGTTATGGATTTAGGAACGGGAGGCGGATTTCCCGGTATTCCACTTGCTATTCTTTTCCCAGATACGACCTTTCATTTAGTAGATAGCATCGGGAAAAAAATACGAGTAGCTACAGAAGTAGCAAACAGCATTGGACTAAAGAATGTAACATGTTGCCATAAACGCGCGGAAGAAGAAAAAGGGAAATTTGATTTCGTTGTAAGCCGAGCCGTTATGCCGTTAATCGATTTAGTAAAAATAGTCCAAAAAAATATAGATCCCAAACAACAGAATGCTTTACCCAATGGCCTTATCTGTTTAAAAGGAGGAGAATTAGAGCACGAGACCATGCCATTAAAGCATAAGGTGACTATTTGGGATTTAAAGAATTACTTTCAGGAAGATTTTTTCCAGACAAAGAAAGTTGTATATGTTAGTATCTAAACATACTTTGCCATGAAAATAAAGAAATTCGAATTCAACATGTTCCCTGTTAATTGCTATATACTATGGGACGAAACAAATGAAGCTGTTATCATCGACCCAGGTTGCTTCTACGATGAGGAAAAAGAAAGACTAAAGAACTTCATACTTAACAATCAACTAAATGTAAAGCATCTATTAAATACCCATCTGCATTTAGACCATATCTTTGGAAATACATTCGTACAGAAAGAATTTGGTTTGTCCGCAGAAGCCAACCAAGCTGATGAGTTCTGGATTGACGAAGCTCCTAAACAAAGTCGTATGTTTGGATTCCAATTAAAAGAGACTCTCGCTCCATTAGGAAAATATTTACACGATGGAGATATCATTACCTTTGGAAATACCAGCTTAGAAGCTATTCACGTGCCGGGTCATTCTCCCGGAAGTTTAGTATATTACTGTGCTCAAGAGCACTGCATGTTTTCAGGCGATGTATTGTTTCAAGGTAGCATCGGACGAGCAGACTTAGCCGGTGGAAACTTCGATGAATTAATAGAAAACATTTGCAGCCGATTATTCATACTCCCGAATGATACAGTTGTCTATCCGGGACATGGAGTACCTACTACGATAGGTATAGAGAAAGCCGAGAATCCATTTTTCCGATAATCATTATTCAAAACTGTTTCTTATAAAACACACATAATCCTTGCTTTCAATATATCCATAATAGCAAAGTATCAGACTTTTATTAGTATATATTTTAAAACAACTCAACGTATATGACTTTAGTAGAACGTTTTCTGAAATACATCAGTTTTGACACTCAATCAAGTGAAGAAACTCATGTAACTCCTAGTACACCGGGACAAATGGTGTTTGCCAACTATCTGAAAGAAGAACTGGAATCCCTCGGGCTGGAAGAAATTTCATTAGATGAAAATGGTTATCTATTTGCGACTCTTCCTGCAAATACGAATCGTTCCTTGCCCGTTATTGGATTCATTGCCCACATGGATACAAGTCCCGATATGAGTGGCAAACATGTATCCCCACGTATCGTTAGGAATTACGATGGTACTGACGTCACTCTATGCTCAGATGAGAATATCATACTTTCTCCTACCCAGTTCCCTGAGTTGCTCCAGCATAAAGGTGAAGACCTTATAGTAACTGATGGCCGCACTTTATTGGGTGCCGACGATAAAGCTGGTATTGCAGAAATCATTTCTGCTATCGCATACTTAAAAGAGCATCCTGAAATAGAACATGGTAAAATACGCATCGGATTCAACCCTGACGAAGAAATCGGATTAGGTGCCCACAAGTTTGATGTAGAACGCTTTGGATGCGATTGGGCTTACACAATGGACGGAGGAGAAGTTGGCGAATTGGAATTTGAGAACTTCAATGCGGCTTCTGCCAAAATCACATTCAAAGGACGTAACGTACATCCCGGATATGCCAAAAACAAAATGATAAATTCTTTACGTATAGCAAACCGTTTTGTTTCTTTACTTCCTGCACACGAAGCCCCTGAACATACAGAAAAATACGAAGGTTTCTATCACCTCATTAGCATGAACGGTGATGTAGAACAAACGACAGTGACATACATCATCCGTGACCATGACCGTGACAAATTTGAAAAGCGCAAACAAGAAATAGAACGTTTGGTCAAACTCGTGAACGAAGAATACGGCGAATCTATTGCTACATTAGAATTGCATGACCAATACTATAACATGCGTGAGAAAATAGAACCGGTAATGCACATCATCGAAATAGCTTTCCAAGCAATGAAAGATAGCGGCATAGAACCGCATATTAAGGCCATCCGCGGTGGAACAGACGGAGCACAACTTTCTTTCAAAGGTCTCCCATGTCCCAATATTTTTGCAGGTGGACTGAATTTCCACGGACGTTATGAATTTGTTCCTATTCAAAGTATGGAAAAAGCGATGAATGTTATCATTAAAATCATAGAACTAGCAGCAACAAAACACCCTTAAATGCATAATAATTATATCATGAAAACCACTCCGTTTACTAACAGACATATTGCCCTCGGTGCCAAAATGCACGAGTTTGCAGGTTTTAATATGCCTATTGAATATACAGGCATCATAGACGAACACCTTACGGTATGCACTTCAGTTGGAGTATTTGATGTCTCTCATATGGGTGAATTTTGGGTAGAAGGTCCAAATGCGCTTCGTTTTTTGCAAAAAATCACCTCCAATGATGTTTCAGCACTCGTACCGGGAAAAGCACAATATACCTGCTTCCCAAATGAAACAGGCGGCATCATAGATGACCTTATAGTATATCAATGTGAAGCAGAAAAATACCTGCTTGTGGTGAATGCTTCCAACATTGAAAAAGATTGGAATTGGTGCGTAAGTCACAACACTGAAGGAGCCATACTGGACAACACTTCTGACCGAATGGCTCAACTTGCCATACAAGGTCCTCGGGCTATCGACACCTTACAAAAATTGACGTCTATCGACCTGGCCACAATTCCCTACTATCACTTCACTATAGGTGAACTGGCTAGTGTGTCTGACGTTATCATTTCAAATACAGGTTACACCGGAGCCGGTGGTTTTGAATTATACTTCTCCCCGGAAGCAGCCAATGTAATATGGGAAGCCATTTTTAATGCCGGCAGCGAATTTGGTATCAAGCCTATCGGATTAGGAGCACGTGACACACTCCGTTTGGAAATGGGCTTCTGCCTCTATGGAAACGACTTAACAGATACGACATCCCCCATCGAAGCCGGTTTGGGATGGATTACAAAGTTCATCGATGGCAAAGACTTTACTAACCGTGCCATGTTAGAACGCCAAAAGAAAGAAGGTACAACCCGCCGTCTCGTTGGCATTGAGATGAAAGACCGCGGTATTCCCCGTCCCGGATACTCGTTATGCAATGCCGAAGGAGAGCAGATTGGTACCATTACTTCCGGCACTTTATCCCCTACCCGAAAAATAGGTATTGCTTTGGGATATATTCAAACTCCATACGCCAAACACGGTACAGAAATCTGTATTGATATGCGTGGACGTAAACTGAAAGCACAAGTTGTAAAACCACCTTTCCGTAAGTCAAATTAATAAATCATATACCATGAAAACAGACCTTTTGGTTAGCCGTCACATCGGCATAAACCCGCAAGACGAAGCAGAAATGCTGCATAAAATAGGTGTGAACAGTGTAGATGAATTAATTGATAAAACCATTCCTCATGATATTCGTCTGAAACATCCATTAACTTTACCTCCTGCCATGACCGAAAACGAATATGCACGCCATATCGGTCATTTGGCATCTTTAAACAAAGTGTACACAACCTATATCGGACAAGGTTGGTATGGCACTATCACTCCGGCTGTCATCCAACGGAATGTTTTCGAGAATCCCGTGTGGTACACCTCTTATACCCCTTATCAAACAGAAGTATCACAAGGACGTCTCGAAGCATTATTGAACTTCCAAACCATGGTGTGCGACCTCACTGCTATGCCTTTGGCTAATTGTTCACTGCTTGACGAAGGTACCGCTGCTGCCGAATCCGTAACCATGATGTACGCCCTGCGTACACGTGAACAACAAAAATCTGGTGCATGTACTGTTTTTGTAGATGAACGCATCTTCCCCCAAACACTGGCTGTAATGCGCACACGTGCCATTCCCCAAGGCATAACCCTCAAAGTGGGTCGTTGGGAAGAGGTTGAACTTAATGAGAACTACTATGCATGCGTATTGCAGTATCCGGACGGAAACGGATATGTGCACGATTATAAAGATTTCACCCGGCGCGCCCATGCAGCCGGATGTAAAGTAGCCGTAGCCGCTGACCTTCTAAGTCTGGCCTTGCTTGTTCCTCCCGGTGAATGGGGTGCAGATATTGTATTCGGTACTACTCAACGAATGGGCACTCCGATATTTTATGGTGGTCCATCGGCAGCATACTTCGCTACGAGAGATGAATACAAACGGCAAATGCCGGGACGTATCATCGGACGTTCGAAAGACAAATATGGCAAACCATGTTACCGCATGGCGCTCCAAACCCGTGAACAACATATCAAGCGGGAAAAAGCCACCAGTAACATTTGCACGGCACAAGCATTACTTGCCACTATGGCTGGATTCTATGCCGTATGGCATGGCGAAGAAGGCATCCGTACCATTGCCCAGCGCATTCACTATATTGCTGTTTATTTGGAACATCAGTTGAATGAATTGGGATACATCCAACACAATAAATGCTATTTTGACACATTACGCTTGACCCCTCCCACTGGGGTCACTACAACGCAAATACGCACCATCGCTCTTGAACATGAAGTGAATCTGCATTATTTCAACGACGGTGATGTAGGCTTAAGCATTGACGAAACGACAGATATAGAAGCCTTAAATACATTAGTTTCCATCTTTGCGATTGCTGTGGGCAAAGATTGTCCACATATCGCAGATGTTCCGGAAACCCTTGTCCTGCCGGAACATCTGATTCGGCATAGCCATTACCTGACTCACAATATTTTCCAGTGTTACCACACTGAGACAGAAATGATGCGCTATATCAAACGACTCGACCGTCAAGACATTTCATTGGCACATAGCATGATATCTTTAGGCTCATGCACTATGAAGCTCAATCCGGCAGCTACCATGCTTCCACTTAGCCGGGCAGAATTCAGCAATTTACATCCTCTTGTTCCTGCCGACCAGGCTGAAGGATATCACGAATTAATCCGAAATCTTGAGCAAGATCTCATGGCTATAACCGGATTTGCCGGAGTCACCTTACAACCTAATTCGGGTGCAGCCGGTGAATACACAGGACTGCGTGTTATCCGCGCCTACTTAGAAAGCATCGGACAAGGACACCGCAATAAGATATTGATACCTGCCAGTGCCCACGGAACCAATCCCGCCAGTGCTGTACAAGCAGGATTCACTCCTATTACCTGTGCTTGTGACGAACATGGCAATGTAGATACAGAAGATTTACGCCATAAAGCGAAGGAAAATCAGGACGAACTCGCCGCCCTCATGATAACTTATCCTTCCACCCACGGCATTTTTGAGGTGAACATCAAAGAAATATGCAACATTATACACGAATGTGGTGCACAAGTCTATATGGATGGCGCCAATATGAATGCCCAAGTAGGATTGACAAATCCGGGAACTATCGGCGCTGATGTTTGCCACCTCAATCTGCATAAGACGTTTGCATCTCCTCACGGTGGAGGCGGTCCCGGCGTAGGCCCTATTTGTGTGGCGTCCCATTTAGTACCCTTCCTGCCTACAGAAACAGCCGAAGGAACGGACGGTTTGCGTGTAGCTTCTGCCCCTTATGGCAGTGCAGGTATTCTGCCTATCACCTATGGTTATATCCGCATGATGGGAGCCGACGGATTGACACATGCCACCCGTGCAGCTATTCTCAATGCCAACTATCTGGCAGCATGCTTGCAAGACACTTATGGCATTGTATATCGTGGCGTAAACGGATTTGTCGGTCATGAGTTAATATTGGAATGCCGCAACGTACAAAAAGAGACAGGCATTACCGAAACTGATATTGCCAAGCGTCTGATGGATTACGGATATCACGCTCCTACGCTCTCTTTCCCCGTGCATGGCACTTTAATGGTAGAACCTACCGAAAGTGAAAGCCGTCAAGAACTCGACAGATTCATTTCTACTATGTTGGCCATTTGGCAAGAGATAAAAGAAATTCGATCTGGAAAAGCTGATAAGACCGATAATGTATTGGTCAATGCTCCACACCCGGAATATGAAGTCGTTAACGATGAATGGCCACATAGTTATACGCGGCATAAAGCAGCCTATCCTTTGCCTTTTGTGGCAGAAAACAAATTCTGGGTCAATGTGGCTCGTGTTGACAATACGTTAGGAGACAGACATCTGCTTCCCACACGTTATGAATAAAAGTAATAGGGCTAATGCAATCTTATCAAATAGTTGCCAAGGCTTGATATAATAGCACACAGATTCTAACTGATAACCACGAATTGTTCATCTTTGAATACATTCGTGGTTATTTGTTTTTGCACATCATATCACTTGTACGCCAAACTCCAATTCTACAAATTCCGCACGGCCAAGAATATTTCATCTGTGAAAGAGAAAAGTCAATGTGAATCTCTATTTTGACAAATCTTTTTACAGCGACCAAATGTAGAAATATATAAGGATACCCCCCGCCACAAGCCATTCTGACGAGGGTAACCACGAAATACATTCGGAACACGGACGAAAGCCTTTCCGTTCGTGCTCCGAATGTATTTCGTGGATGAACCATATATATTGGAAAGAAACGAGTTATATCGTTCCCTAATCTATGTAAAGTTTTTTATCAAACTTAATAAAAACATTTATCGTTTAGTCAGTCCAATCTTGGCATTCAGTTTAAAGTACCAAGAACCGTTCTCGCGTTCCAAAAAGCCATACTTATCTTTATCCAATGAACCTTTTTCAAAGCGAGTATTCAAATATAGGAAATCCGCAAAAGTATCGGCATCCGAGCGATGATAACACATAACACGTCCCTGCCCATCGACTAACAACATGCCATGAATAGCACACCCCTCGCCACGGTAAATTTTAGCCGGACGCATACCTAATGCCAATGCCAAAAGAAACTGTTTCATCTTATATTCATAAAAACCATGTTTAGTTATAAGTTCATCTTTTATTTTAAGAGGATTCAATTGAACTATACCTTTTACAAGGTCAGCCGTACGGGTCATATCTTCGATGTGCATCAAACGTACTACTTCTGCTAAAAAACGCGGGAAGTGGAGGTCTATCATAGATAAATTACAGCGGAATACACGGTCGCACACATCATTATACTTCAATACACCCCCCAATCGTTCGATAAGAAACAGACGGTCACGAACTTCATTGGGACCGGCCGGAGTAGCATTAACCTTATTGACTGTAGGCACCGCAAATCGTACACCAGTCTGCTCAAATTTCAGATTGGCTGTACGTCCGCCATCAAGCAAAGGATTCATGGGAGAAAGACGGCAACGAATAGAAAATCCGGTTAACGATACATCCGGATGATAAAAAGCAATATGCAGGTCCGTACGGTCATTCGTCTGTGCTTCAAGTTCATAAATATTCAGTTGATTTAGAAACAGTTCCAACGCATCAGGCACTTCAACATCATCCGAAGAATTCTTCAAAAGATTCAGAATCTCATCAGCAACTGATGCAAAATGTGCACGGGGAACAAGGCAGAATGCCACTTGCGGGTTTGTCTGAAAATTTCCGGTGGCATCTTTCTGTCCACGGACAATACGTATATCCGACGACTCAACGTAATAACGGCAAGTTCCATCATGTTCTTCCCTTTGTATAAATGAAACAGGAACAGATATTGCTTCATTAGGAGTCGCCTGTGGGGTACCAGCCGCCACACTGCCATCAGCCAATAGACGGAAAAAAGTGTACAACTCGCTTATCTCTCTTTTGGTTGCAGTAAACATGTCTAAATAGAATAAAAAGTTAATGATTAATGAGACTCATCGACAAAACGTAAAGTATCCACTTTGGCAAGACGATCACGTAAACGTCGCATTTGAGAACGGCGAATACGAAGGGTCATCAGACAATCGGTATCATATCCTTGATGAATAATATCCGGTCCTTCCTCCTTAACTATACGCATGACATCGTTCATGAAAGGATATTCAAACAGAAAGGAGACATCAACGTCAACAGTACGTTCCTCCACTACAGCTTCGTCCAAAGCCATAGCAGCAGCAGTACGATATGCTACTATCAATCCGCTTGTCCCCAGTTTGATACCACCAAAATAACGGACAACAATAACCAGCACATTTGTCAGTTCGCGTGAATTTATCTGTCCTAAAATGGGCTTACCGGCTGTACCGGACGGCTCTCCATTGTCATTTGCACGAAAAACGGTACGCTCGGCTCCCAACATATAAGCATAACACAGATGCCGGGCATCATAATACTGTTTCTGAAATCTGTCTATGTGCTGTTTCACCTCGTCTACTGTACGTACAGGCAAAGCAATAGCAATAAATTTACTGCGTTTTTCTGTATAAATAGCCTGACTGGACTCACGGATAGTCTTGTAAATATCTTCGGACGCCATAAAGGGAATACGAAATGGTTTCGGTACAAAGATAGACAGATTCTGGCAGACAACCTAAGAATCTATAAGGAACCGCTGTTCGCAGACAATTATTTCTATCGTTTATATATCAGTATTTCTACATAAATATTTTTTATATCATAGCAGTGCCCGAAATACTACTCACCGTTCCATTATTTCTTTTTTATATTCACTTGGAGACATTCCACATTCTCTTTTAAAGAACTTTCCAAAGGCAGATTGATCACTAAAACCCAGTATTTCTGCCACATTCTGTACTGAGAAAGCCGAATTACGCAAGCAGACCTTGGCCTCTACCAAGAGCATCTCTGTCAAAATTGTACTGGTAGGTTTTCCATAAAGACGTTTCAAAGCAGCAGACAAAGCATCCGGAGACACACCTACCTGCTGTGCATACCACCCGACCTCACGTTGTTCACGGCAATACGTATGTGCCAGATAAAGAAAATGTGCAGCGACATCGTTCCAATGTATCATGTTACTTGCACGAGTCATATCTTTTTTATGGAAAAAGATATTCCACAGTTCATATTGCCACGCACAAGCCATTGTCTGCAACAACTCACGAACAAACAGATTGTCTTCTTCCTCCTGCAAAATAGTAAACA
Source organism: uncultured Bacteroides sp. (assembly GCA_944320945.1). Lineage (GTDB taxonomy): Bacteria > Bacteroidota > Bacteroidia > Bacteroidales > Bacteroidaceae > Bacteroides. The sequence continues at coordinate 13,634 of CALUJK010000064.1, forward strand.
TTGCATCTTCCAAACGTTGCAAACGTATCCGTTCAGCCTCTGTCAATAGTGTGAAAGGCGATTGAGCGAAATAAATCATTCCATTGGTTATCTTGTTTCGCATAGATACTGTGGCTTCTACAAAGAAACTCCGCTCCACTAGTATGAAACAAACACGATATGGCCCTACCAGCGTTACATCCTCCCAATTAAAGCTGGGAAGGAAATCCACATATACCGGCGTATCAAATCCGATACGTTCTCCGTTGGATGTCAACCGTAACTCACCTTTATGCACTTGCAAAAAAACATGCCAAGGCTCTGAAGGCCACTCGCCACGAAGGTGAAAATCCGTCCCAGTAATCCGTACCATCAGTAACGAGTTTCTGAAGACAACGGTTTCCATATGTCCGTCGCCAGTCAAGCTACTGCGTAACCAAGCCAATAATGTCTCTTCAAAGTTCTCCATAACAAGAATGATTTTGCGCCAAAAGTAATACAAACCACACATCATCAGAAAACTTTGTCCATCTTATTAAAAGTATTAAAGCAAAGAGAGAGGTAACAAAACGGATTCAGACCAATATTAAAAGGATTGGAACGAAAATATTTTTCATACTGATCCGAATAACTAACGTTAGCTCGCCGAAAATGGAAAAATCATAGCGAATCCATAGAAAAAACCTTTCCTACTGCCCGGAAAGAAAAGACGCCGGAGACAGGAGAAAAACAAAAAGCCTCTAAGGCAAATCTCCTTAAAGGCTTAAATCATCCAATTGGCTTAATTTTAGCGGAAAGACGGGGATTCGAACCCCGGATACCCTTTAGGGGTATACACGCTTTCCAGGCGTGCCTCTTCAACCACTCGAGCATCTTTCCTTATTTCGGTGTGCAAAGGTATGCGTTTTTTACGTAAATGCAAACATTTGATTAAGTTTTTTCATGTACTGGCTTCGCAATAACCCTCACCCGTTAACAGATAAATAGTGATTTATACCGAAACAGCGATAAAATCAGTGCATTGGTCTATTGCTTTTGCGTAGCCAAAGAGGACAAGGTAGCTTTGTACACCGTAAAAAACAATAGAAAACAAAGCAATTACAAATTATGACAGATGTAAGAAAACAGACCGTAATTGTCCTCTGTCTAGCAACGGGAATAGGGATTCCTACCACATTAATGGCACAAGAGGCAGGCATATCGCAGACTCAAAAGATGGAAGCCGTACGAACGGATACCCTGCCCGTCAAGTGGACATTGCAGACGTGCATTGACTATGCCATGCAACAGAATATCGACATCCGGAAGAACCGTATCACGGCCGAAAGTTCGGGAATAGATGTCAAGACCGCCCGTTCTGCCTTGTTTCCATCGCTGAACGCCAGTGTGAGCCAACGCATCGTGAATCGACCGAACAGCGAGACAGGTACGATTATCAGCGGGGACAACATCACGAGCAGCGAGAGCAAGACTTCATACAACGGCACCTACGGCATCGATATGAGTTGGACGCTTTATCAAGGAGGAAAGCGCCTGAACGACCTGAAGCAGGAGAAGCTGAATCAACGCATCGCCGAACTGGCCGTGAGTGAAAGCGAAAACTCTATACAAGAGAGCATCGCCCAAACTTACATCCAGATTCTGTATGCCGCCGAAGCCGTCAAGGTAAACGAACTGACACTAGAGACCAGCCAAGCACAATACGAACGAGGCAAGGAATTATTCGCCGCAGGCAGCCTGTCGAAGGCTGATTTGGCACAACTAGAGTCACAAGTAAGTTCGGACAAGTATCAAGTGGTCGTAGCAGAGACTACACTGAGTGACTATCGGCTGCAATTGAAGCAACTTTTGGAACTAGACGGAGCAATGGAAATGGTGCTCGACATGCCTGTATTGGGAGACGAAAATATCCTGACTCCCCTGCCCTCCACCGACGAAGTCTACCGCAGTGCCCTCGTCACCCGTCCGGAAATTGAGGCGGGACGGTTACAGATAGACGCAGCCGAACTGGACATCAAGATGGCACGCGCCGGATACATCCCCTCCATCAGTCTGAGTGCGGGCATCGGTAGTACGAATGCCAACGGCAACGACTTTTCTTTCACCGAGCAGATAAAGCAGAACTGGAACAACTCAGTAGGCTTGACACTGAGCATCCCCATTTTCGACAATAGGCAGACGAAAAGCAGCATACAGCGTGCCAAGCTGGATAAACAAACGCGGGCACTGGAGCTATTGGACGAGCAAAAAACTCTATACCGCACTATCGAGAACCTATGGCAAGACGCCCGCAGCCAACAGCAGCGCTATGCAGCCGCCGTAGAACAACTGCGCTATACACAAACCAGCTTCGACCTCGTAAATGAACAGTTCACACTGGGCATGAAGAACGTGGTGGAGCTGCTCACCGAAAAGAACAACCTGCTCAATGCTCAGCAGGAGATGTTGCAAGCCAAATACATGGTTTTGCTAGACATACAGCAGTTGAAATTCTACCAAGGAGAGCCGATGACGTTGTGACGCACATATCGGCACAGTGCCCGACCACACCGCCGGACATCACATAATAGTATGTACACGTACATCTATATATAGTACGCACACCATAATTTATACGCAACAAACATTATTACATACAAAGCAATGAAGACCAAGAAATCCATTATCCTCTCCGCCATCGCCGCCGTCGTGGTGATAGGCGGAGGCATCTGGCTATTTAGCGGAGGAAAAGCCAAGCATCACATCGTCTACGCCACCGCCGTGGTGAGCAAGGGTGACATAGCCGAGTACGTCACTGCCACCGGAACCATCGAGCCTGTCACCGAGGTAGAGGTCGGTACGCAGGTCAGCGGCATCATAGACCATATCCTTGTGGACTATAACGATGTGGTGAAGCAAGGCCAGCTTATCGCCGAGATGGACCGCGCCACTCTGGAGACCGAGGTGGCCAGTAGCAAGGCGACCTACAATGGCGCGAAAGCCGAGTACGAATACCGTAAGAAGCTGTATGAACGCAATACGACGTTGCACGCCAAGCAGCTGATAGCTGACACCGACTATGAGCAATCCGTCTACGACTACGAGACGGCGAAGGCCAACTACGAGAGCAGCGAGGCTGCCTTGCAGCGAGCCGAGCGAAACCTGTCATACACCATTATCACCTCGCCCATCGACGGAATCGTCATCAGCCGCGACGTGGAAGAGGGACAGACCGTGGCCTCCGGCTTCGAGACGCCGACCCTCTTCACCATTGCTGCCGACCTGACACAGATGCAGGTCATTGCCGACGTGGACGAAGCCGACATAGGCGGTGTGCGCGAAGGTCAGCGGGTCACCTTCACGGTGGACGCCTACCCCAACGATACGTTCGAGGGGACGGTGAAACAAATACGTCTGGGCGAGTCATCCGACAGCAGCAGCTCAAGCAGCAGTAGCAGCAGCACGGTGGTGACCTACGAAGTAGTCATCACGGCTCCCAACCCCGACCTCAAGCTGAAGCCCCGCCTCACGGCGAACGTCACCATCTACACCCTGGACCGCCAAGGTGTGCTCTGCGTGCCCGCCCGCGCCCTGCGTTTCCAGCCCGAAGCACCGCTCGTCAGTGCCACGGACGTAGTGCAGGACTGCGACGCCGAGCATAAGGTGTGGACGCGCAGCGGCAATGTCTTCACCGCCCACCCCGTAGAAATAGGCATCACGAACGGCACGAGCACCGAGATACTCTCAGGTATCGCCGAGGGGACGACCATCGTGACAGAGGCCGTCTTGTCCAATAACAACACCGCCACCGAGGCCGCATCGGAAAGTGGAGAAAGAAGCCCTTTCATGCCGGGTCCTCCGGGCAACAACAAGAACGACAAGAAGAAACAAGGCTGACAAGCAGAGGCTAATCTGCCGATTACCAATACGTATGTCATCAATATAGAGAAAATAACCTGATAGAAAGAACAACCATAACCACTATACCACAGAAATATGAGCAAAACCGTCATAGATATACGTGACATCCACCGCGACTTCCGGGTAGGCGACGAGACGGTACACGCCTTGCGCGGTGTCTCCTTCAGCATCACCGAGGGCGAGTTTGTCACCATCATGGGCACCAGTGGATCCGGCAAGTCCACGCTGCTCAACATACTGGGATGCCTCGACACCCCCACGAGCGGCGAGTATCTGCTGGACGGCACCGCCGTGCGCACCATGTCGAAACCACAGCGTGCCGTGCTGCGCAACCGCAAGATAGGCTTCGTGTTTCAGAACTACAACCTCCTGCCTAAGACCACGGCCGTGGAGAACGTGGAACTGCCCCTGATGTACAACGCCGCCGTCAGCGCCGCCGAACGCAGGAGACGGGCCATCGAGGCACTGGTAGCCGTCGGCCTGGGCGACCGCCTGGAGCACAAGTCCAACCAGATGTCCGGCGGACAGATGCAACGCGTGGCCATCGCCCGCGCCCTGGTGAACAACCCCGCCGTGATACTGGCCGACGAGGCCACGGGCAACCTGGACACGCGCACGTCGTTCGAGATACTGGTGCTCTTCCAACAGCTTCACGCCGAGGGGCGCACCATCATCTTCGTGACGCACAATCCCGACATCGCCCAATACAGCAGCCGCAACATCCGCCTGCGCGACGGGCACGTCATTGAAGACCGGCGGAACGCCCGCATCCT
>CALUJK010000065.1 GCA_944320945.1 uncultured Bacteroides sp.
ACGTTTATCAGTCAATGCCCATCCGGCACCTTCGCGGTAACCTTCTAACCACCAACCATCGAGAACAGAGAAATTCACAACACCATTCATCAATGCTTTCTCGCCAGATGTTCCGGATGCTTCCAATGGACGAGTTGGCGTATTCAGCCAGATATCAACACCAGAAACCAAACGACGAGCCAATTGCATATCGTAATTTTCCAAGAAAATAATCTTGCCCAAGAACTCCGGACGACGAGAAACTTCGATAATCCTCTTAATCAATCCTTGACCTGCACCATCCTGGGGATGAGCCTTACCGGCGAACAAGAACTGAACCGGATAATCCGGATTATTCACAATCTTAGCCAAACGGTCAAGGTCTGTAAACAGTAAATGTGCTCGCTTATAAGTTGCAAAACGACGTGCAAAACCGATTAAAAGAGCATTGGGATTAATCTTATCCAACAAAGAAACGATGCGAGAAGGATCTCCTTGATTCTTCAACCATGTTTCGCGATATTGTTTGCGTACATAGTCTATCAATTTGTTCTTCATCAACATACGTGTCTTCCAAATGACTTCATCGGGTACATTGTAGATAGATTCCCAAATCTTGGCATTGGATTGGTCATACCAGAAGTTCTCATCGAAATTAGCACGATAAACTTCTTTCCACTCCGTAGCACTCCATGTAGGGAAGTGTACACCATTCGTCACATAGCCTACATGACTTTCTTCAGGGAAGTAACCTTTCCAAATGGAAGAGAACATTTCTTGAGAAACTTTGCCATGCAGCCAGCTTACACCATTGACTTCCTGAGAAGTATTGCATGCAAATACAGACATACAGAAACGCTCACCCTTATCGCCCGGATTATTACGGCCTAAGTCCATCAAATCATCCCAGCTAATTCCCATACGCTGTGGATAACCACCCATATACTTGCCGAAAAGACCTTCATCGAAATAGTCATGACCAGCGGGGACCGGAGTATGTACAGTATAAAGTGAAGAAGCACGTACCAACTCAATAGCTTGGTCATACGTCAAACCTTCAGCTACATAATCACAAATACGTTGTACATTGATTAATGCAGCATGTCCTTCATTACAGTGATAAACATCTTTCTTGATGCCCAACTTCTTCAACATCAAAATACCACCGATACCCAACAGAATCTCCTGCTTCAAACGATTTTCCCAATCGCCGCCATACAATTGATGAGTAATAGAACGGTCAAACTCACTATTCATTTCGTTATCTGTATCAAGCAAATAGAGAGGCACACGCCCCACATTTACTCTCCACACATAAGCGTGAACATAATAGTCTAAATAAGGTACATCTACGATTACCTGATTACCATTTTCATCCAGCACACGGTCGATAGGTAACTGGCCAAAATTCTGTGCTTCATAATTAGCAATCTGCTGACCATCCATAGACAATGTCTGAGTGAAATATCCGTAACGATACAAGAAGCCCACACCGCACATATCGACATTGCTGTCTGATGCTTCTTTCAGATAGTCACCAGCCAATATACCCAATCCACCTGAATATATCTTCAGAACATGGTTCAAACCATATTCCATACTGAAATAAGCTACAGATGGACGTTTGTCATCGGGCTTTACATCCATATACAAACGAAACTTAGAATAAAGAGCCTCCAGTCTGCGAAGAATTACTTTATCATTTGCAAGTGCTTCGAGTTTTGCATAACTCATACGTTCCAGCAAAAGAACAGGATTCTGTCCGACTTCTTTCCATAATGCTGGATCAAGATCTTTGAACAATTCAGTAGCTTCCGGATTCCATGCCCACCAAATATTACGGGCCAATTCGGATAATTTCTCCAATTCAGCAGGAATATGTGACTTAACATTCACATCTTTCCAATTCGGAGTGTTTGCATTACTAACTTTAATCTTCATTGTATAATACTTGATTGATTAATAATAATAGTTAACCCATCATTTGACGCTTCTTAGCATTGCGCAAAGCAATGTCATAGGCCTCATAATAATATTGTATGAAGTGCTTCCATAAGGCCTGTTCAGCCACTTGGATAGCACGTTTACGTATCTCCTTGATTTCAGCATCCGTCTTACTCGAAAATACCGAAATTGTATCCTTTATCCCATCGGCCACCTCTGAGTAATTATAATCTGAACGATGTAACACCTCTACCCCATTTTCTATTCCTTGCTGATTCTTCAGACTATTGACCCAACGTCCAAATCCGGCCAAATCTGTCGTAATCGTCGGAACATGGAAAGCGACACTCTCCAATGGAGTATATCCCCACGGCTCATAATAAGATGGATACACACTTAGATCTTCTCCAATAATCAAATCATAATAATGCTTATTAAGAATCCCATCTTTTCCATCCAAATAACAGGGGACAAAAATAACTTTTACTTTATCTTCTGCCCGGTTCCCCATTCCCAAATACTTTAACATATCCAGCACTTGGTCATGCGTCATATTTCGCAACCAATGTGTTATATAAGGACACTCCAAAGCAGTAGTAAACTTTTCTGTCTTTTTCTTTAAACGTTCTTGCAAGTCTTCACGAGGATCTCCTACCCAACCGGGAACATTGACAAACGCCAAGACCTGCTTCTGCAAGTTTTTATCGCGATTCAATCGGTTTAATGCTTCCAAGAATACATCAATACCCTTATTCTTAAACTCATAACGTCCACTGGTACCGACTATAAGAGTATCATCTCCCAGATTTTGTCCCAATAAACAATTTGCCACGTGGAGCATGGCTGCCCGAGCGCGCTTACGCTTCCCGGTAAATGTACTACCTTTGGGCACAAAATCATCTTCGAAGCCATTCATCAAAATAACATCCGCCGACTTATTCAGCAGTTCCTTACACTCTGTATTCGTAATTTCACTCACAGTTGTGAAACAATCCACATAATGAGCCGTTTGCTTTTCAATAGAATGCTTGGACTGCATATTCAGTTCTTGAGCCATTTGGTCACCATTGTAAGCAAATAAATAGTCATACAAAGGCTTATTATTACCAGCTATGGAACGCCCGATTGAAGTAGCATGTGTTGTAAATATAGTCGCAATTTCAGGAACAGCAGTACGTAAATAAAGCGCTGCCATACCTGTCATCCATTCATGCGCCTGAAAAACGACTCTATCCGTTTCCGTCAGATTATAATGATAAAAACTTTCTACGACCTTTCCCGTCGCATATGCAAACATCGATGCTTCATCATAATCACCATAAGCATGCAAAGAATCTACTTCATAACGATTCCACATGTCGGTATATATCTCATTTTTCTGTGCAAAGAACGGTTGGAAATCAACCAATATAACAATAGGATCACCTGGAATATTCCACCGGCCTACCCGTACAGAAAGGCCATCTTTCTCTGTTGCATAACGTTTCCATACGGCACATAGATTATCAGACTCGACAAACAAAGGATTTTCTTTTCCCTTCCAAAAATCTGGGCCGATGAAAATCACCCTGTCGCGAAACCTTTGTTGTAACGTATTGGCTCGTGTTGACAACACTGTATAGATGCCTCCCACTTTGTTACAGACTTCCCAGCTCGCTTCAAAGATATAGTCAGGGGTCAGTAATTCGTTAATCATAATATGTGTAACAATACTCTTTACTTAATGTGGCTGCAAAAGTACGCATTATTCTTTGAAAAATAGCCTTTTAAACGAAAAAACAAGCAAAAAAAGGCTTAACAGAAAAACAATCTTCTGTTAAGCCCTTTCTAATATATAATTAAAGAAACTACATCATCATGATAGCAGCTACCAAAGCCAAGATAGCATAGAACTCCGGAAGGGCGGCATATATCAGTGTATTAACCATCACATCATGACCTTGTGCGATACCGGCAATACCATTTGCACTAATTTGTCCTTGCCGAATGGCTGAGAAAAGACAAATTAAACCGACTCCTAAGCCAATACCCAGCATTAACGGACCATCTGTTGTGAAATCACGTCCCATTGACACCAAGAATGCCACAAACCCATAAAGTCCTTGCGTAGATGGAACAACCGACAGCACCATGTAACTACCCGATTTCGATGGATCTTTCTTCAATGCACCTTCTGCCGCATTACCCGCGATTGTCGTACCATAGCAACTGCCGATACAGGAAAGAGCCAGCATCAGCCCCAAACCTAAATAACCTAAAATCTCATTCATAATGTTTTCTTTTTATTGTTTTTGTATTTCTCTTATTCTATAAAATTATTTTTCCTCTACAACGGAAAAAGGAGTGTAAGCTTCACCCTTCCCCTCGTATCCTGAATTCTTGAAATATTCTACAAAGGTCAAACGAAGCGGATGTACAAAAGCACTCAAACACGACATTGCAATATTCAACGCATGACCGAAAACCAATATCAAACCACAAAGCAGCCAACCAATTACAGGACCTGCCGCATCGTTTACCATGAAAGCCAATTGATTGAACACACCACCTAACATACCGCCTGCCAATCCCAAAGCGTAAAGACGCATATAAGATAATGTATCTCCCAACAAACCGGTAGCCATATTATAAGTATCCCACAATCCGGAACCGATATTGACAAACACATTCCGATGGATATTGTTCAGCAAATAGATGCCTATAGCAGAAACACTTCCGATAATGATAAAAGCCCACGTAGACACGTCCTCCGAAATTATTTCGAAAAATGACAATCCGCCCGTACAAACAAATCCAACTACCAACAGCAGCCAACCCCATGCACTAAGAGACTCTTTAAAGCCATAGCGTACAGTGGAACAGATAGCTTTTACGGTCATAGCGAAACAAATGTGGAACACACCAATAAGAAGTGCCAACAACATTGACTTATCATAATTCGTTTCACCAACCTTGCCTACCACCATAAACTGTTTCATCCATTCCGGTAAATCCATATCAAAGAGCGACAAGCCAAAGAAAGTGCCCAGCACAGCACCTATCACCGTAGTAACTGCCCCTAATGTGATAACAAGGTTCATCAAGCCTGCCAAAGATTTAGACAGCTTTTTCTTCAGGAAGAATCCCAATAGAACAAGCATCAATCCATATCCCGCATCACCCAAACAGAGCGCAAAGAACAACGAAAAAAATGGTGCAATGACCGGTGTCGGGTCAAACTCCGCATAGTCTGGCATGCCATACATTTTGGTAAGGATCTCATACATACGTATGAAAGCATTGTTCTTCAGTTTAATAGGGGCAGCATCTTCCTTCATTGCATTGCGAATCTCGTAGTAAACGCTACTATCGTCCAACAAATGACGTATGTCAGCCTCATTCTCCTCCGGAATCCAACCTTCCAATAAGATAACCGACCCTTCTGCCAACGGTGCGCTATTCAGCTTGACTTTCCACAAATCGATATCGCCCTGCAAATGACGGTTATAATATTCCAATGTATGACTATAAGTACTACAAAACGCCGTTAGTTTCTCTGTCGCCCGACCGATTTCCGCCTCGATTTCACCTTTTCTCTGTCTTAACTGCGATAAGCTGAGTGTAGGAAGGCGTAAAGGTTCCATTCCCAGATTAACAAGACAAGGGGTGATAGTAATAAAATTAATATGCCCACCTTGCTCACGAATGACAACAGCATTATATTCCGTCTCCCACTCCGCATCATATTCCCGCTCCACACAGTCATAGAACTGTACGAACCAACCGGCATTTCTCAACTGCTCGATGACTTTCCAATCAAAGTCGCCCCACGGATCCAGCTGCGCCATCTCCTTTTCACAAGTCGGCAGTTGTTGACTCAAATCCTGAATGTGCAGTTGTAAAGTATCGTAAGTAGTAATAATCTCGTCTGCAGATAGTTCCGTGTGCACCGTTTTGTCCACTGCACCTTCACCCGCTTGACGTTGCATAGTTGTCAGCAGATTTTTATAAAGGCTACGCTTCTGCAAATAACTTTGCAGCGTCTCATCCATTTCACCACGCTGACGCTCCACAATATGCACTACGCCTAACAGACGTATTTGCTGCAAGAACGATTCGTATTCCTTGTGATAGACGACAAACGTCAATTTTTTCATCTTAGTAATCATGCCACAGCCTCCTTTCTCTTCTCCTGATGCGATTTCATGATTTTTTGAGACGACTTCGACAAGTTCTCCTCATCTTCCATGAAACGCTTTATTTTACGCAATGCATCTTGATAACCGGGAATCTGCACTTTCTCGAAAAGATTCACTTTCTGCGTGGTCTTTTTACGGGCATGTTCCAACAAGTTGAGTTTAGCTTCGGTAAACTCGCGCTCGATAGCCGTATGTGCCAATTCCTTCAGCACCTGTAAGCCGTCGGCATACCATTTGGGAGCATTAAACAGGCTGTATGAACGTATCACAAAATCAATATCTTCCAGTACTGGTACCCGCACGCCAGCAATCTTACGAATGCCGAGACGAACATCACCCACACGTATCAACGAAGCATCAAATTCATTCCACAAGACAAACATAGACTCGTAAGCCTGAATGTCGCGTTCCAATCGCTCCTCCAGCAACTGAGCGTCGGTCTTGCAACGCTTCATTTCCATACGCAAAGCGCTCTCCTTATTCTTGATGATAGGGAGAGTACGCACTCTGACCTTGAGTTGCTTCTCCAGTTGTTGAAGAGAGGTCTTGTTATATTGAAACTTTATCATACAATATAATAGTAATATCGTTTTATATTTCCGACCATCCGGCGGAGGTTTCCTAAGCAGACAGCCAACACTTGTCTAAATATCACTGGCCCTTAAATGTCTGGCACACTTATGTAAAGTGTCAAACCTCGTTCAAAATGGCCTCTAATAGTGGCAAGAGACTATTGCTTCGGCCAATATTCATCTACCAAGTCTTTTTTGATGTTCACCTCTTCTGGTTTAAAATATTTACTAAACAGTTCCCATGCCACATCAAGCATCTCTGTCGTATCAAGATTAACATCGATAGCCAACAAGCGACTGGAGTAGTCTTTGGCGAAAGCCAATGTGCGCTCGTCGTAGTTCGTCAGGTCGAAACCATTTTCCAACTTTGTCTTAGCATTGGCAGCATCAGCGTAGAGACGAACGGCAGCATTCATCACTTGCGGATGGTCACGACGCGTCTTCTTACCGGTGACAAGTTGCTTCAAACGGGACAATGAGCGGAAAGGATCAACGATGACTTTACCTATGTCACTGTCACGACGCAGGAAGAGCTGACCTTCGGTAATATATCCTGTATTATCGGGCACTGCATGGGTGATATCACCACCCGAAAGCGTAGTCACTGCGATAATAGTAATGGAACCACCCGAAGGGAACTGTACCGCTTTCTCGTATATTTTAGCCAAGTCAGAATAAAGTGAACCCGGCATAGAGTCTTTTGACGGAATTTGATCCATACGGTTGGACACAATCGCCAAAGCGTCAGCATAAGAAGTCATATCTGTCAACAGCACCAATACTTTCTCGTTCTTCTGCACAGCGAAATATTCAGCAGCCGTCAGCGCCATATCTGGAATCAACAGACGTTCAACAGGTGGATTCTCGGTAGTGTTCATAAAGCTGACAATACGATCCAAAGCGCCGGCGTTGGAGAATACGTTCTTAAAGTAGAGATAATCGTCGTTGGTCATACCCATACCGCCCAAAATAATCTTATCGGTCTTAGCACGCAATGCTACGGTGGCCATTACCTCATTAAACGGCTGGTCAGGGTCGGCAAAGAATGGAATCTTCTGCCCGGATACCAACGTATTGTTAAGGTCGATACCTGCGATACCCGTTGCAATCAGTTCAGACGGTTGCTTGCGGCGCACAGGGTTAACAGACGGACCGCCAATCTCCACCTCTTCCCCCTCAATGGCCGGACCACCATCAATGGGTTCACCAAAAGCGTTGAAAAATCGTCCGGACAATTGCTCACTCACCTTCAGCGTAGGCGATTTGCCCAAGAATACGACTTCGGCATTGGTGGGAATGCCTTCCGTACCTTCAAAAACCTGCAAGGTCACTTCATCTCCGGCAATCTTTACCACCTGTGCCAACTTACCATTTACAGTTGCCAACTCGTCATACCCAACACCTGTGGCACGAAGTGAACAAGTAGCTTTGGTAATCTGGGTAATCTTGGTATATATCTTTTGAAATGCTTTTGTTGCCATTGTCTTATGTATATTATGCTTTACGTTCGTCTATCAATTGTTGCAATTGCTGGTGGAACTGCTCGTACTGCTCAGACTTATAGGGCGAGTAATTCATCTGCTTACAGATATTTATCATCTTCTTGAAATAATCCATGACTTCGTTGAAATTGTCAAACTTGAATTCTGTATGGCAGATATCAATCACCATATTAAGAATATCTTCCTGGCGCTCCATCGGAGTAACGGCGTCTACTTCATCGAAAGCATCTTGCTGTAAGATAACAAAATCGATGAGTTCAGATTTCCAGAAAATGACATGGTATTCCACAGGTACACCATCGTCCCCCAAGATATTGATTTGCTCAGCAATCTCCTTACCACGTTGCAGACGGGTTTTGATTTCATTCACTTTGCCCAGCCACTCACCATTAATACGTTTGGAGATGTAATCCTCAAACTCCGGATATTCGATGTACTTGGAGTAAGAATCTATAGGATTCACAGCCGGATAACGTTTCTTGTCTGCACGGTCTTGTTCCAAAGCATAGAAGCAACGAGCCACTTTCTTGGTATTCTCTGTCACCGGTTCCTTCAGATTACCTCCGGCCGGCGATACAGTACCGATAAACGTAATGGAACCCGTCTGTCCGTTATTCAGCACCACATACCCGGCACGACCGTAAAAGTTTGAAATGATAGAAGACAAATCCATCGGGAAAGCATCCGGACCAGGCAGTTCCTCCATTCGGTTTGACATCTCACGTAAAGCCTGCGCCCAGCGGGAAGTAGAGTCAGCCATCAATAATACTTTCAGTCCCATGCTGCGATAATATTCCGCAAGTGTCATAGCTGTGTAAACAGAGGCTTCACGGGCAGCCACCGGCATGTTCGACGTATTCGCAATAATGATAGTACGTTCCATCAACTTACGTCCCGTATGGGGGTCCACCAATTCCGGGAATTCCGTAAAAATTTCCACGACCTCGTTAGCACGTTCACCACAAGCAGCTATAATTACGATATCAGCCTCGGCCTGCTTGGATATAGCGTGTTGCAGCACCGTCTTGCCTGTACCAAACGGACCGGGGATAAACCCTGTACCTCCTTCCACGATGGGGTTCACCGTATCTATTACACGAACTCCCGTTTCCAACAATTTAAAAGGACGAGGTTTCTCTTTATAATTAGTAACAGCACGTTTCACCGGCCATTTTTGAATCATGTTAACCTTTATCTCATTTCCTTCGGCATCCAGTAATACGGAGATGGTATCTTCTATCTTATAATCACCTTCTTCCACTATGGATTTTACAGTACACTCACCTACACTTTCAAAAGGTACCATAATCTTCAATGGCTGATAATTCTCTTCCACTTGCCCCAGCCAATCTGCCGCAATCACCTTATCACCCACTTTTACCAAAGGAACAAAATGCCACAACTTCTCTTTGTCAAGCGGATACGTATATTGCCCACGTTTCAAGAATACACCTTCCATCTTATCCAAATCATTTTGTAAGCCATCATAGTTCTTGGAAAGCATCCCCGGACCTAACGTAACCTCAAGCATGTGACCCGTAAACTCAGCTTCTGCTCCAACTTTCAAGCCACGAGTGCTTTCGAATACTTGCACATACACTTGTGTGCCTACCACCTTTATCACCTCTGCCATCAGCCTGTCACCACCCGTCGAGATATAACAAATCTCGTTCTGTGCCACAGGTCCATCCACAATGAGGGTTACCATATTGGCTATCACGCCACTGACAGTTCCTTTTGTTGCCATATCTATTTTATTGTATTTATCTAAATTCTTCAGGAATTTGTACTTCGTTTTTCAAGGTTTCAATCATTTTACGGAACAATTGATTACCTTTTTCTTTATCCAAAGCAATCCAGCGCTCTACCATTTCTAACTGAAGTAAAAAAACGAACAGGCGCTCCACCGTGAAATAATCAAAAAACGTATTCTCTTCCAACCAGTCCCAACGAAGCTGATCTAATTTTTTCTCCCGCTCTAATAAATTCTCTGTCTCAGCAATCTTTATTAACGGTTCAAAATAATCCAATTCACCGCTCAGCCCAAAATCACGTGCATTAGATGTACGCAACGCCTCGCATTCTTCTGTATCACCTACAATCAACGAAGCCACATCTAACTTAAACTTGCGTGCTGTTAAGGCCACCAATACATTATTAAGAATAAGATTAAACTTAAACCACTCCGAAACAAAACGATTGCCACTTTGCATGGCGTAAGAGTAATAGAGTGCGGACAATCGATTCTCAAGCAATGAATTATCATCCGCAGACATTGCAAAATATTCACGGATAAAAATCGAAAGATAAGAGGGAAATTCATCACCGACTTTCATATCTTCTTTTACCGAGGTAATATATTCAATAAGTTCTTCAGCTGAATATATCCCACAAGGCTCTATTACCGCATCTCTGTCTTTCAACAATTTTAGAAGATTGGCATTATCTCGCTTCAAATAAAACAAATTAGCCAATTTCTTATCTCCGGTAGAAAGATAAGGATAAAATTCACTTTTAAAGGTAGCTACCGTGTAGTTCAGTTTGCTATCCTCTAAACTAAGTTTAGGCAATCCGGCCACTAAATAATAATATGTGCTCATAAGCGCTGTCTAAAAAAGCATTTCCACCAATTGTGGACGCAAAAACGCTTTAAAATAGTTCTCCAGTTCTTCCTCACCAAAGTTCAATTTATAGGAACCATCAGCCGGTGAAATTGTGAAAAGGGACTTAATGCCGTTTACTTGCTCTATTTTTACTCCTTTATCCAGCAAATCTTTGGCCTTGGTCATAAAATATTGCTTCAACTTCGCAGCATCTGCGGTAGAAATAACAATAGGCTCTTCTGCACTCCATTTGGAAGCCAACGCCACAATAAAAGCATTCAGATAGTCTTTATCTCCTGCAAACTTTTTAATATCTGCATCTACAATCTTATTACATAATAACGTTGAGATTTCCGACTTCAGAGCATTCAAAGCTTGATTGGCAAATAGCTTTAATTCAGATTTTGTATTTTCGGCTAACTCTTCCGCAGATTTTTGAGCAGCAGCTAAAATGACATCTGCTTCTTTTTGAGCATTCTCTAATATCTTACTCGATTCTTCCTGAGCAGCTGCTATAAGTTTTTGAGCTTCAATATTACCTTTTTCGACACCTTCATGATAAATTTTATCTGTCAGCGCTTGAATTTTGTTTTCCATATCTATAGGAGTTACAATTATACTTCACCTTTTAGCACTCATCTACATTAGATTCGCGCCAAATGTACAAAATTTATTTAAAAATCCAACAAGCCGAAATAAAAAAATTATAGCGCCTTATCCCAAATAAAAATATAAATCACCAATTACGTAAAACCTCTAACAGACATATATCAACGTAATCTTCGTGATAAAAACAGGGAAAAAAATGCGAAAAAGAATGCGAAAAGAAAGACAAAAAGACAAGTAGAAAGAGAGTACTCCCAAAAGAATAATTGTTACACATACCCTACAAAAACAGTTTTCCCCCGCCCGGACACCCGGACAGGGGAAACACCTTTCTGAATAAAACGGCGGCGACCTACTCTCCCACTGTTACGCAGTACCATCGGCGCGGACGGGCTTAACTTCTCTGTTCGG
>CALUJK010000066.1 GCA_944320945.1 uncultured Bacteroides sp.
CACCGGCTCCGGCAATTATCTGTTGCCCTTCAATTACTATGTACCATTGAGGAACAGCTACAGTTCCTTTAATACTTTCATCGATACTTGTCAGATACTCCTCTAAAGGAATTTCCCATTTTTCTTGGAACCATCTGGCTGCAGGAATGCGCCATTCGGGGTGGGCATGAAGGGACATGATATTGTATGTGTTCATTGGCAAATTTGCTTTTCTATGCAAGTTTAATGTTTGAATGTTACTTTTTTGGACCAAATTTTTACTGCTCTACCCATTAAGCTTTTTATGATTATGGTATGGAATATGCGTATGATGAAAAAGTATATCTTTCCTAATAGATTATTGTATTCGATGAGAGTTGTAAGGCTAATGTTTTGTTGCTGTCTGCAGGGAGGTTCACATTCCAATATAATATAAAAATCAAGATGTTTGTCTTGTTTTCCAAGGACCAACTCTGTTTCATTTTCTTCAATTATCATATCCGCAAATCCGCCTCCAGTTTTAAGCCCTAATGGCTTTACTAACATGTTTCTGAATTTCAATAAATATTGTGCAGGCTTCGGATATTGAACAAATATAAGGTTGAACAAGTCTCTTGGCCCCATCCGTTCTTTTCCAATCAATGTTTGGTGGAAGCAATCTTCGTAATTTGCAGGACGGTATTTATTGATCAGTTTATCCATATTCTTCTTTTGCTTAAATGATTCAATGTGTACAAAAGTAATGAGTTTGCGGAAGAATCAAGCAAGTAGTCACTGTATTTATGGAGAATGCTTCAAAAATTGAAATGGGATAAAAGTACAGGTTTAACGGAGAAGTCCGGACAATGCTTCTATTGATGAAACGATGTAATTTACTCGTCTATGGTAAAATATGAATACAGGATGTGCGTCGTGTTGCAGGCCTTTTGCTCCAAAGCCCTTTGGCTCGTACTCCGAAGCCCTTTCGAGTGCGCTTCCAAAGGCTTTCGTTCGTGCTCCGAAGGGCTTCGGAACAATCCCCGCTACAGTACCTTCTGAGGTGGTATAAAGGCTTTTTCCTGTGAAGTAATGTATATATACAAATAGCGTCTTGTTCCGTAATGTCTGTTCTTTTTTGCTGACGCTGCAATGTAACTTATGTTACAATCATATTACACAGCTGTTATAATGTCATTAAACTGTTTGTACATTAGCAAGAATATAGTTATCAATCATATATCTTTGCTTCCGCAAATCAGATATTAGTTTCAATGAGAAAGATTTTTATTTCTGTTTTATGCGTGGTGTGTGGGGCTTATCTAACAGTAAATGCCCAGCGTATCAAGGGGAGTGATACATTATTACCCTTGACACAAGAGTTGTCGGAGTCGTATCTGAATGAAGAGGCTTCATCTGAGATTGTGGTAACAGGTGGGGGAACCGGTGTCGGATTGGCTGCATTGATGGAGAATACGACAGATATAGCGATGGCATCTCGTCAGATAAAATTTGGTGAAAAGGTAAAATTTGCCAGAGCGGGGTTCGACATAACGGAGACCATTGTGGCATACGATGCACTGGCGGTAGTGGTGAATCCATCTAATCCGGTCACTCGGTTGACGCGTGAACAGTTGGAAAACATCTTTCGCGGAAAGATAACAAATTGGAAAGAGGTAGGAGGAGAGGATTGCAAAATTGTGGTTTATTCTCGCGAGACGTCTTCGGGAACTTACGAGTTCTTTAAAGAAAGTGTTTTGCATAATAAGAATTACATGAGCAGTATTCTTTCTATGCCGGCAACGGGTGCCATTATTCAGTCTGTGCGACAGACGAAAGGTGCCATAGGATACATCGGGCTGGCCTATTTGAATCCCTATGTTAAAGCGTTAGCAGTGTCTTATGACGGAGGAGCGCATTACGCCTTGCCCTCGGTGGAAAATGCAATGAACGGTTCATATCCTATCGTACGTCCGTTGTATTACTATTATGATGTTAAGAAAGAATCATTAGTGTCTCCGTTTGTATCTTATATCTGTTCAGAAAAGGGACAGCAGATGGTACGCGAACAGGGATTTGTGCCGTTGAAACACTAAAGACTGCTACCAAATAGTCTTGTTCATAACGAATATGAATTAATCTCCAGCTAATATACATATATGAAGAGAATTTTAGAAAAAATCGTGCAGGGATTATTGACGTGTAGTGGATTTGTTACCAGTGTGGTTATCCTGCTGATTATCGGTTTCCTTTTTACAGAAGGTGCCGGTTTGTTCCGTGAACGTATGATAGAAGACGGCTATGTGCTGGCTTTGAATCAGAAGAATAAAGTGGAACGGTTGAGTGCTGATGAAATAAAAGGTATCTTCGACGAAGATATTGTAAATTGGAAAGAAGTAGGCGGTGAGGACCTGCCGATAGAAACTTTCCGTTTAGAGGAAGTCGAGAATTATTTCACGGCTGATGAGCTTGGCGCACAGTATGAGAATGCCGGAAAGTTGATTGCCAACTTGGTGGCGACTCATCCGGGTATGGTGGCATTTGTGCCGCAAGAGATACTGCCGGATGCAGCGGAGGTGCGATATATTGAGGATAGTACCATATCAATGACTGACGTATTTGCCGGTGCCGAGTGGTTCCCTACGGCAACTCCTGCACCGTTGTTTGGAATTATGCCGTTGTTGGCAGGTACATTATGGGTCAGTTTGTTTGCCATTCTTTTTGCCTTGCCGTTTGGCTTGAGTGTGGCGATATATATGTCCGAAGTGGCATCGGAAAAGGTGCGCGGCGTATTGAAACCTATTATCGAATTGCTTAACGGAATTCCTTCCGTAGTATATGGATTCTTTGGATTGATAATTATAGTGCCCTTGTTGCAACAGGGATTCAATTTGCCGGTCGGCGAAAGTGGATTGGCGGGTAGTATTGTACTTGCCATAATGGCGCTTCCCACGATGATAACGGTGGCCGAAGATGCAATGCGCAATTGTCCTCGTTCGTTACGTGAGGCCAGTTTGGCGTTGGGGGCAACACGCTGGCAGACGATATACCGTGTAGTAATACCTGCTTCTATGTCGGGTATTACATCAGGTGTCGTATTGGGCATTGGCCGTGCGGTTGGCGAGACGATGGCGGTACTTATGGTAACGGGTAATGCTGCTGTGATACCTACTTCGATTATTGAGCCTTTGCGTACCATCCCGGCGACGATTGCAGCCGAATTGGGCGAAGCACCGGCTGGCGGTGCACACTATCAGGCATTGTTCTTGCTCGGTGTCATCCTGTTCTTCATTACGCTTATCATCAATCTGAGTGTGGAGTATATATCATCTTTGAACCGTTCTAAAAATCGATAAGAATGAGAAATATAAACTATCCGGCCAATTATGACGTGCGTAAACGCCGTTCGCAGCGAATCGCATTTTTGTTGTTCAGATTCTTCAGCCTGTTTATTGCATTTATATTGTTTGCCATTTTAGGTTTCATCATTTACAAGGGAGTGGGTGTGCTCAGTTGGGATTTCCTGACAGAAGCTCCGTCAGACGGCATGACATCCGGCGGAATATTTCCGGCTATTGTGGGAACTTTGTATTTGATGCTGGGCAGTGCTATCGTAGCTTTTCCCATAGGTATCATGAGTGGTATATATATGAATGAATACGCTTCCAAAGGTTGGGTCGTGCGATTTATCCGCTTAATGACTAATAATCTGAGTGGTGTTCCTTCTATAGTCTTTGGTCTTTTTGGTATGGCTTTGTTTGTCAAGTATCTGGAATTTGGAGACAGTATCTTAGCCGGTTCGCTTACATTAGGTCTTTTGTCATTGCCATTGGTGATACGGACGACGGAAGAAGCCTTGAAGGATATTCCGAATAGTATGCGTGAAGGCAGTTTGGCTTTGGGAGCAAGTAAGTTGCAGACCATTTGGAAGATAATATTGCCTATGGGTATGCCTCGTATCATTACGGGTTTGATATTGTCATTGGGACGTGTGTCGGGCGAAACGGCACCTATCTTGTTTACCTGTGCGGCGTATTTCTTTCCACAATTGCCTACTTCCATATTCGACCAGTGTATGGCGCTGCCTTACCATTTGTATGTCATTTCGACGAGTGGAACAGATATCGAGGCTCAACAGCCCATAGCTTATGGAACCGCTTTGGTGCTGATAATTATTATTCTTATTATTAATTTGCTGTCCGGTGCTTTACGGCGGTATTTTGAAAATAAACTGAAAACGAAATAATCTTATGAAGATAGAGGTTAAAGATATTAATTTTTATTACGGTGGTTTCCATGCTCTGAAGAACATTTCCATGGAGGTGGAGCAAAACAAAGTTGTGGCTTTTATTGGTCCGTCGGGGTGTGGTAAATCTACTTTTTTACGGCTGTTCAACCGGATGAATGACTTGATTCCCGATACACGGTTGACAGGGCAGATTTTGATTGATGGGAAAGATATTTATGCTCCTAATATAGAAGTTGACGAGTTGCGTAAAGAGGTCGGTATGGTGTTTCAACGCCCGAATCCTTTTCCGAAAAGTATTTTCGAGAATGTGGCTTATGGTTTGCGTGTGAATGGAGTGAAAGATAAGGATTTTATTGCCCATCGTGTGGAAGAGACATTGCGTGGAGCTGCTTTATGGGATGAGGTGAAAGACAAACTTAAAGCATCGGCTTACGCTTTGTCGGGTGGACAGCAACAACGTCTGTGCATTGCCCGCGCCATGGCTGTATCTCCGTCGGTATTGTTGATGGACGAACCGGCGTCAGCACTCGACCCTATTTCTACATCTAAAGTGGAAGAATTGATACGTGAATTACGTAAAGAGGTGACAATTATCATTGTGACACACAACATGCAGCAGGCAGCGCGTGTCAGCGATAAGACGGCTTTCTTCTACATGGGCGAAATGGTGGAATACGACGATACGAAGATTATATTTACGAACCCGCATAAGACAGAGACTCAGAATTACATTACAGGTCGTTTTGGATAATAAAGGAGATAGGAATATGGTGAAATTCATTGAAAACGAATTGACTTCCCTGCGCGGAGAGGTCATCCAGATGTGGACGTTGGTATATAGCCAATTGGAGCAGGCCAAGGTGGCCGTTATGAAACTCGATCGTCAAGTGGCACAACAGATAGCAGTACGCGAGCGCCGCGTGGATGCATTTGACTTAAAGATAGACAGCGATGTGGAAGACTATATCGCGTTGTTTAATCCGGTTGCCGTAGACCTGCGTTTTGTCTTGGCAATGCTAAAGATAAATAGCGATTTGGAACGTATAGGTGACTATGCTGATGGTATTGCTCGTTTTGTAGGTGATGCGGAGTCTGATAATATAGACGAGCAGTTGCTGAAAGACTTACAAATAGAACTGATGTTTGACACCGTGCTGGAGATGATGGATCAACTGAAACGTGCTTTCGAAGATGAGGATGTAGATGCTGCTCTTTCCATCGTTTCAAAAGACGATTTACTGGATAAGATAAACCGTGCTTCTACCGGTATTTTGGTGGATTATGTCCGCAATCATCCCGATGCCATAGCTTTGTGTCTTGCTTTGGGTGGCGTGTTCCGTAAACTGGAGCGTACTGGCGACCACATGACCAACATTGCCGAGGAGATAGCTTTCTACATAGACGCCAAAGTGCTGAAACACGCCGAGAAATTGCGGAATAAGAGAACTGAAGAATCAGTTTGAATTCCGCTATAAACGGACATATAGGTTATACATAGTAAAAACGCATATACTGAGATATGTTTACAGCTTTGTGACGTTATCCGGTGATGCGTTTTTTTGTGTTATATTCGTTTCTTTTGCAATTCTATGGATGGAAATACTATCTTTGTGCGCAGAAATAGAAAAATGTAATACCATGAAGACATTCATTTCCGTTCTTGTCATGTTCAGTTCTTTTCTTTCATTGAATGCGCAAGATAAAGATGAACTGACAACTATTCACGCAAAATTAGCGCAGGCTATGCGGGAGGACAATGCAGACAGTATAGCCACTGCTTATTTCCATATCAGCGAATATTATGCGTACCGTCAGGCAGATAGTGCCCGTTATTATTGTCAATTGGGTTTGAAATATGCCCAACGGGATAAGGAGGAGCCATACATTCCGTTATTGGTGAACTTGGTCAACACTTACGTAATGGATGGTAATGTAGATGAATCCATACGAAAGTATCTTTTTGCTTATCGGGAAGCCATGCGTTTGCATGCTAAAACAGAATACCAGGCAACTATTCTGACTTCTTTGGGGGTAAGCTATCGTCGAAAGGAAGTACCTGATTCTGCTTTGTATTATTATAATGAAGCTTTGCATCTGTTGGAAAACAGTCATGATTACGATAATTTGACCCATTTGTTGACCAGCATAGCAGTCCTTTACGCCAATACATCACGTCTAAACGAGGGAGAATCTTATATCCGTCGTGCCATAGAAGCCTCCAAACAATGTGATGATATTGATATGGTTTTCTATGCAGGCTCCACAGCGGGAGCTATTTTAGGGTTACAAGGAAAATACGATGAAGCGGCGCGGATGTTGCACCCGGTGATAGACAAGGCACGCAATCAGCAAAAACCAGTCTTTGTGTTAAAAGGATTGGTGTATCTCATCAACATCTTTTCGAGGATGGACAGCCGTGATTCGGTAAACTACTATATGCAGGAGGCTGAACGGATAAAGGCTACTTTACCCGAAACGGCTACTGAAGTATTGGGATATGAAGAGACCCGTTACCAGGTACTGTCCAAAATGGGTGACTATCATGAAAGTTTAGCAGTACAGCGGAAGTTACTTGCTATGCGTGATGTCAATTCACAGACTCCTGTAGACCGGCTTTATCGGGATATGGCCCGTAACTATGAAGGATTGAAAGACTATGTACATGCAGCCCGATATTATGAGAAAGCTTATCTGGCAGCAGATAGCCTTTATGACGAACGAATTAGTGCGGAGCTGTCCGAATGGAGTGTGAAGTATGAAACGCAGGAGAAAGAGTTGGAGATTGCCCGTTTGACCCAAACGCAATTATCGCAGGAAGCAGAAATCTGGCAATGGATTGTTATTGCATCGGTAGTGGTATTTATACTGTTGTTGTGGGTTGTATATTATTTCTTCCGTCGTAAGCGTGTGAAAAAAGAAGCAGAATTAAAGTTGATACAGCGCTATATTGACGGAATGGAACAAGAACGGATGCGGCTTGCTAAAGATCTGCATGATGGGGTATGCAATGATTTGTTGGGCATAGGAATGCAAACGCAGTGTCTGTTTTCTTCTCAGAAGGAAGACAAAGAACGGCTGATAGCAATGATAGAGCAGGTGAGGGAAGAAGTGCGCAGTATTTCTCACGAACTGATGCCGCCAAAGTTCCAATATGTTACCTTATCCGAGGCTGTAGAACATTATGTGATGCGTATGGCCACACCTTCCTCTATGCAGCTTTCTTTTGAACAACAATGTGCGGATGTAGTGCAGTGGAAGCAGGTACCTGAGCAGGTGGCTTACGAAGTCTATCGCATTGTACAGGAACTTTTGTCTAATATCGTTAAGCACTCGGATGCTACGGCAGTTGTTGTTTCTTTGATATTGGAAAAGAAACGCTTGGTGTTGCGCATTATGAATAATGGCACAATTGCGCTTCCTGCCCATGCAGAGCAAGGCGGTATCGGTTTGAGCACGGTTCGTGAACGAGTAAAAACGGTAGGCGGTGTTTTAAAAATAGAGGATGGTAACAACCAACAGGTCTTTGTGTTGGAAGTTCCGTTGTCTGTTGTTTGAGAACAGTATATTTAATAAATATTCAATATAGGTTATGTCTCCGCTAAAAGGTGTTTTGGCGAAGGTAACTACGAAACAAGTTTGAAGCGACCGCGAGATTAAGTATTTCGAGGTGTCTTAGTGTCCTATTTGTATGAATAAGAGGTTCTGTATTCAATGTATCTGATTTACATGAAACAGTGATGTCCTTTTCCAAAATCACTATTTTTGATGATGTCGTATATCTTAAAAAAACTTTTCTTTGCAACATAATTCTGAATATAAGATTAATGGAAGAAGGGAAAGATATACGAATGTTATTGGTGGATGACCATGAGTTGGTACTTCAAGGGTTGAAACATATCATCGAGTGTTCATTAACTGAAGTGAAGAATGTTTGTACTGCATCATCAGGTCGAGAAGCCATTTCCCTTATTACTTCCCAACATTTTCATTTGTATGTTTTAGATTTGGAGTTACCTGATATGTCCGGATTGGATGTCATAGCCTGTATCCATGAGAATGATTCCGATGCACGCATTATTGTGAATACCATGCATGAAGAGGTGTGGTGCATTAAGGAACTGATGCAGCGTCAGGTAGATGGAATTTTGTTTAAATCTGTATATACGGGTGAGATGTTGGAAGCCATCCGTTGTGTGTTGCGGGGAGAAACTTATTATTGTGAGCAGGCGCGTCGGGCACGTGCCGGTATCGCGAACGGCGATGAACAGCGTCATGATGCTTTGACTCCACGAGAACTGGATGTATTGAAACTTTTGTCCGATGGGAAAACTACACAGGAGATTGCTGCCGAGATGTGTCTGTCTACTAATACCGTAGATACTCATCGCCGTCATCTGCTGGAGAAACTGAATGCACGCAATGTGGCAGACTTGCTGATGATAGCCACTGCTTATGGCATCATTCCTTTGCGTAAGGTGGATGCCGGTTCGTTACGGGTATTCAAGTCCGGCAGGAAAAAGTGACGTGTAGCCCAATGAAAAACAAGCAAAAAGGACATCATATAACCTATAAATATTTGATACCTTATGTTAACAAGTTTTGGAATGATAGTCCCGGTACTATGCCTGATACTTTTCTGGTTTAGTATTATCTACACTTCTTTATTAGTGTTGCGTTACCGCAAAGTGGCCGATTGGTATAATCGGAGGGCCGGAGAGGAAATTGTTAGTTATTTTCGCTTCCGTTCATTGATGCCTTTAGTGTTGACGGCAGTTGTGGCCATGATTGTGTTTGTGGTTGGTATGTTTCTTGCAATTAGTGATGAAACAGCTGACGGGCAATCATCTACTGACACTCTGCTGTGGGTGAGCAGCCTTGTTTTGGTCTGTCCCGTAGCATGGTTGGTATGGAGGCTGGTAAAAGCGGGGCGCAGTGAGCATCCGCGTGCCGCGTATTGGCGTCTGCTTTACGATGTATTGCTGAATCTTTCTATCGGTTTTGGTGGCAGTATTGTGCTTGTGGTGGCCGTGGGGCTGACTGTATTGGGGTCGTTTACCAAATGGAACGAATTTTTTCCGAATAAATGGCGCGATATTGCCGGAGTAGAGGTAGTGCCTGAAAGCAAGACACACTACCTGGTGGCTGCCGGTCTTTCCGTTGTCGGTATAGTGGTGCAGTTCATTGAAGATGGCGATAACATTGCGGGCAACATATTCGGTTTTGTGGCTATGGTTGCTCTTGGTGTGCTGGTATGGCAGGTGTGCCGTACTCCTAAAGAAAATCGCCGTAGTATGGTGTGGCGTTGGGGATATATTATTGTGTCTTCTTATATCGTGTTTATTGTTACGTTCTGGGTTATCTTTATCGTATTGGCTCTGTGTGTTATCTATTTGATATTGACTTATGTTGTAGGTGGAGGTGTGGATGGTAAGAGTAGTGGTGGAGGTCGTTACGAAGTTAAGTGCGAAAATCTGAGCCACGATATTCTTGGCGGTTCAAATAAATGCAGAATCTCCGGTGATACGTGTCCGATGATACACAATGGTCGTTGTCCGTATCAATAAAACGGATATGCTGTTTTCAAAGCGATAATTTTACTAATTCACAATTAACCATTAACCATTAACCATTAACCTTACGATTATGTTACGACATTGGTTATTATTATTTCCTTTTTTGCTTTTGGCGTCTTTTAACGGTTGTTCTGAAGACCCGGATGATGAATGGACGGACGATGATGACGACCCGTCAGTGGTGGATCCCGGTGGTGATAACAATGAAACAGATTCTCCTGAGCAGACTTTGGACGGTGCTCCTGCTTTTGCCCGTTTTGATGTTTCGCAGATTGATGTACCTGCTATCATAGAGTCTCCTGTTACGGTAACATTTTATACAAACTTGATAGAACCGTTGATTAAAATAGAGACCGATGCGGTGGAAGATTTTGTTTTCGTTGCCGATATAGTCTATTCGGATGTGGAGGATGAGAGACAGTGTGAAATGACCATAGATGTCATACCGAATACTCCGTGGAATGATGAACAAGGCAACCTTGTGGCGGGCAGTCGGCAAGCCACTCTGTCGGTTACTACGGCAGAAGACAAGAGTCTGGCTACCCTGAAAGTGTTGCAGGCTGAACCTCCGTTCTGCCAACTTAATGGAAATGTGCAGTCCACATTCAGCACCCTTAGTTTCCCGTTTACGGCCAATGAGGCAATGGCAAAAGTGCGCTATTTCCTTTCCGAACAGCAACTTGATCCCATTAAAATCAATGACAATTTCTATGATACCAGTATTTACAGAGAGCAGACGATAGGTGAGGGACAGACAGATTTTACACTGGACTTCGACGGCCTTTATTCTGCCACGCCTTACTATCTTTATGTGCGTCCGTTGGACGAGGAGGGCTATTCGGCTGACGGGAGATTCTATATGGAATATACTGCCTCCACCGCTGCCGGAGAGAGTGAGCAAGATCTTGTGCTGCTGGTCAGTGCCAATCCGGCCAATAATTTCACGGTTTATATTCCTTTCCGTAGTTCGTCTGCTGTGGGAACATTGGATTGGGGCGATGGTACGGTAGAAACCTTGGCGGGAGGAGGTGCCTATCGCAATATCGGCCATACGTATAACGTGACATCGACG
This sequence comes from uncultured Bacteroides sp., assembly GCA_944320945.1. Taxonomy (GTDB): domain Bacteria; phylum Bacteroidota; class Bacteroidia; order Bacteroidales; family Bacteroidaceae; genus Bacteroides. The sequence goes on from CALUJK010000066.1 coordinate 10,850, forward strand.
ACGGAATTCGAGGTGCGTTTCAGTGGTAAAATGACGCACATGGAGTTTACACTCGCTGCTCCGGCCTATGCGCGTGAAAATACATTGTTAGGCATATTGCAATGGGGATATACCGGATTGGAGGAGATTGACTTGGGGTCTTTCACCAGTCTGTCTTACGTAGCACCAGACACACAAGGCGCATTCCGCACTATGAAACATTTTGGAGTGGAGCCGTATGGGGGCAGTTTTACGGAGACCGGCATAACGGAGATACCCGCCGGCTTCTTTGACTATGCTACCGAGGTGACCAGTTTCGATTATACTTTTGGTGGCTGTGAGAAATTGGCTTCTCTGCCGGCAGGCTTATTCAAAAATTGCAAAAAAGTCACCAGTTTTCAGCGTACTTTCATCAACTGTACTTCGTTGACAGAGTTGCCTGCTGACCTCTTTGGAAACTGTTCTCAAGTAACTACTTTCCAATTTACGTTTACTGGCTGTTCCGGTCTGAAGGCAATACCATCCGGCCTGTTTGACGCTTGTACGAAGGTGCAAAGCTTTGAAGGAACATTTGAGAATTGTAGTTCGTTGACTTCGATACCTGCCGGTTTGTTTGCTTCCAATAAGGAAGTGATGTATGTGGGCATTTGTGCCAGTCGTGATGCTGATAGTGGGTATCGTGGCGGGGTAGGCGTTTTCCGAGGATGTACCGGTTTGACTGAATTGCCTGCCGGCCTGTTTGCATCGTTTACTAAATTGATTGATGCGTCTTACGCCTTTTATGGTTGCAAAGGGCTAACTTCGTTGCCTGCCGACCTTTTCAGTACTTGTACGTCGTTGCAGTATCTGGAGAATGCTTTCCAAAACTGTTCGGGGTTGAAGTCATTGCCGGTTTCTTTGTTTGATAACAATCGTCAGTTGCGCATCATTGGAGAGCTGTTCAGTGGTTGTAATTCTTTGTCCGGTGAATCACCTTACACTGTGATTGGAGACGGTACGAAAGTACATCTTTATGAGCGTAGCAATTATCCTACAGAGTTTGTTGCTCCTAACGACTATATATGGTGTTTCCGTTATTGTACAGGATTGTCGGATTACGACGCGATGCCTGAGTCCTGGAATTAGTTTATGGAATATCTGTTTAGGTCTTGCTGTTTCGTTCTATGAATGGTAAAATATATTTATGAGTGAATGTAGCGTCGCAGTCCGTTTGCTCCAAAGCCTTTGGGAGCACGGACGAAATAGATACGGAGCGCGCTCCGAAAGGCTTCGGGACAAATCCCCGCTACAACACCTTTTGAACGGCCTGAGGGAAGTTTTCTATAAAGTAAGATATATACACAAATTGTGTACTGGTTAAGGGTGGTGAGCAATCTTCTTGAAGGAACTTTTCTGATGGAGCAAGACTTAAATAGATCATTCCGTTCGTTTTTTGTCATTGCATTATTTATCCCGAGTTGTAAACCTCTCCTGTAGGGGAGGTTGGGCAGGGACTTTTTACTTATATTTATATTATTAGGTTATGAAACGAATGATGACAACAGCCATTTGCCTTTCCGTTTTGCTGTGCGGAGCCGTTCTCAGTTCGTGTGGCGGTGGCATCGGTAGTGTGAAAGAGAACAAGTATTTTGGGAAAGTGCCTGGTATTTATGTGAATCTGGCGAAAGCCTATGACCAATTGGGTGAGGACTTGAAAGCAGCCGGAACGGATTCCGACAAACGCAAGTCACTGAAAGAAGACTATCAGAATCTGGTAGTAGAAGGTGGCTTGATGGCCACTGAGGAAGGACAGGCGCTTATCGGTCGTGATATTCCTTTTGTCAGTGGTGATATTTATCCGGATTATAAGGTTACTGCCGTACGGGTAGGGGATTTTCATCAAAGTGAGGGAACCGGCTCCATCGTTTTGCGGGTAATGACAGAGGCGAAACATGATTTTGTAGTGAATGAGAAAGTGGTTATCGGCAAGCCTGATCCGCTTAGTTTGCGTGAGGCACGAATCTATTATGCGTTGTTGAAATCTGATGACCATCTCATCGAATTGGGACAGACCAATCCATTCAACAGCCGGCCTACTGTTGGCAACTTTAAGCCTGAGACGGTCTATAAAGCCGGAGACACGGTGTCTGCCGGAAGCCCATGCAATCCTGATGGCGCGATGATTACAATTAACTGCCATTCGTATGATTTTACTGACTTTGCCAAGATTGTCTTCCTCGCAGAGAAAGATTATAAGGCAATGCGTCAGCAGGCATACGGATTCTGATACGAAACATTTGAAGGAAGTCTTCTTTAATTAATGTTTTATTCTATGAAATGGACTTTTATATGTTGCATGCTACTGTTTTCTGCCTCGTTTGTGGCAGTGGGATGCAGCGATGAGGACGGCGCTACCGGTGGTGATACGATTACTTTGGAACAAGGTACTTCTACCACTCAGACGATATATGCTGATGAGACGGATGTCAATTCCGGTCAGGGCATAACCTTTACTACTACCGGTGCCTGGCGTGCCGAAGTAGAGGAGGTGGCTGAGGAAAATGCTTC